>JAZGFQ010000219.1:0-3917 GCA_036479635.1 Arenicellales bacterium | reverse complement strand
GCCGGTTCGATTCCGGCCCTCGGTACCACTAATATTTTTGTCTTAACAGGTCATTTCTTTGCACCTGTTAAGGCATTATATTTTCTCTTGTAAAACTTCAACAAAGCAACTCAAAGCGCTGTTCAGTTAGCTTTTCTTGGTTGCGCCTTAATACTAGCCGCCATTGTCCGATATATTCATTGTAAACATGGCTAACGCCCATTGCATTGGCTAAGCCCTGCAGGCCTGAGCCTGATAAAACAAACCACTTAGAAACCCATGCTTGAGTATCTGCTTGTGATTTAATGTCTTGATGCTGCACCAAGGCTAACTTACCGCTCGGATTATACCATTCAAAACTAAATACGTGCTCTCCAGATAACTCTTTATCAAGCTTCCATGTCGCATAGATACGGTCTTGGCAATCAAATTGATTCGTCACCGCTTTGGGTTCAATACGCCCCCCCATATAATGCCCCACTGATCTAGATAAAACTAATGTCTCTTGGGGCAACGTTTCTTTAGCATTGGCTGGAATGGCCCAAAACACCCAGACCAAGGCAAAAAATAAACCTATTTCTTTCGACACTGGAATTTACCATTCGAGCTTTTAATATCTGGCTCATAAGGCTCAAAACACGCGCCCATACTGGTCGTCGCTTCAAATAGAATCACATTCTGCTCACCTTTTTTAACTAAGGTGAAACGTTGCTCGGTTGATTTCTCCAACACATTAATTTGTTTATCGCAGGTGTTTTTCACTAAGTGCTTATAACCGCCCGTTAGTTTCTCAGCTTGGCCAAAAACGAGGCACTGCGTGGCGATTTCATCATCGCCACCAAGGGCTTTGATTTTATCGCAGGCACTTAGGTTGATGGCAATCAATGCCGTTAATGCGATAGAAATAGTTGTTTTGTTCATTTTATTTATCTTTTGTTTAAAGTTTTCTTAAATTAACGAGGCTTAAGCCTTGGCAAATCTCCGATCTTGGCGAAGTGTCGCCCTCGAGTATTGCCCTGAGATTGCCGCGCTTCGCTCGCAATGACACACATAAAATGATCAGCTTAGTAACGTGTACAATCTAAGTGCCCTGTTACTTTGCAGTCGTATGACACGTTTTAACGACGCATACCTGGAAAGCCACCACCGCCCATGCCGCCCCCCATTCCACCGCCCATGCCTTTCATCATGCCCATCATCTTGCGCATGCCGCCTTTGCTTTTCATTTTTTTCATCATCTTTTGCATTTGCGTGAATTGCTTGAGCAAACGGTTGATATCTTGCACTTGTGTGCCTGAGCCTACCGCGATACGCTGCTTTCTAGTGGCCTTGATTAATGCAGGGAAGCTACGTTCTTTCGGCGTCATCGAATTAATAATCGCAACGATGCGCTTTGTTTCTTTCTCGCCTTGACCCAAAGCTGCTTGTGGCACTTTATCCATGCCAGGCAGTTTATCCACCATACCCGCCATGCCGCCCATTTTTTCCATTTGTAGAAGTTGATCTCTAAAATCATCCAAATCAAAACCTTTGCCCTTGATGACTTTACGCGCAAGCTGCTGGGCTTTTTGCTTATCAACCTTACGTTCAACTTCTTCTACCAAGCTAAGCACGTCACCCATGCCCAAAATTCTTGATGCCACGCGATCAGGATGAAAAGCTTCGAGTTTATCAATGCCCTCACCCACGCCCATGAATTTAATCGGCTTGCCAGTAATCTCGCGAATGGATAAGGCCGCACCGCCACGCGCATCACCATCAGTTTTAGTCAGAATTAAACCCGTTAATGCTAAGGCCTCATCAAAGGCTTTGGCAGAATTGACCGCATCTTGACCGGTTAAACTATCCACCACAAACAAGGTTTCTGTTGGTGAAACAGCCGCGTAAATTTGCTGCACTTCCTGCATTAACGCATCATCAACGTGCAATCTGCCTGCGGTATCAACAATCAACACGTCAGTGTTTAATTTTTTCGCTTGCTCCAAGGCATTGTGAGCAATGGCAACAGGCGATTGATCTACCGAGCTTTCAATGAAATCTGCATCCACCTGCTTAGCTAATTGGCGCAACTGCTCAATCGCCGCTGGGCGATAAACGTCTGCGCTCACCACTGCAACGGTTTTCTTCTCGCGCTCTTTAAGTAAATGCGCCAGTTTCGCCACAGTAGTGGTTTTACCTGCGCCCTGTAAGCCCGCGACTAAAATCACCACAGGCGGTCGAGCGCTTAAATCTAAAGCATCATTTTGCGCGCCCATCAGCACAATCAGCTCATCATGCACCACTTTTACCATGGCCTCGCCAGGGCTTAAGCTGTCAATCACTTCCGTGCCAATCGCACGCACGCGCACTTGCTCAATGAATTTCTTCACCACACTTAAGGCAACATCGGCCTCAAGCAAGGCAATGCGCACCTCGCGCAGGGCATCTTGAATGTTGTCTTCGCTTAACCTACCGCGCCCACGCAGGGTTTTAAAGGTGCGTTTAAATCTGTCGCCTAGTTGTTCAAACATATTATTTAATATTTACTCGCATTTTCATTAATTGTTCACATTGCCCCAGCGAATCTACACTATAATTTCGCCAGATGATGAATATTCAAGCCATACTATGTCACACACCCTACTAACGGCACTCAGTTGGGCGGCAGCCTTAAGCTATCTTGCAGCCTTAGGGCTTTTGTGGCAATACACCACTAACGCAAATAAACACACTGCTAGCAGGCGTTCTGGCATCATTGTCTTAAGCATCATCGGCCTGATACTACATATAGTGCAATTATACGCAGGCGTCATCAATAACCAAGCTTTTGATGCCAGCCAACACAACCATTTTCAGTTTTCACTGGGACATTCAATTTCTTTAGTGGCCGTGTTCGTTACCTTCATTTTTATTCTACTTTCAATGGTGCGTGCCACACTTAATTTGGGTTTAGCCATTTTACCGACCACTATTTTAGGCTTGATCGCTGGCCTCTGGCTGAATCCAGGTACCAACCCAAGCATGCCCAATGTTAGTTTAAAAGGAGCCAACATTAGCGCAGTTGGCTTTGAATGGCACCTAGCGCTGGGCATCATCACTTTTAGCTTGCTCACCTTAGCTTTTGCGCAATCGTTATTAATTTTGGTGCAAGAAAAACAACTGCGGAACCACCGCACCCTACAAGCGCCCATAAAAAGTGTTTCGTTTATCTCTTTGCCTGCTCTGCAAAGCATGGAAACTTTATTATTTCAAATTTTATGGCTAGGCTTTGCGGTGCTCAGCCTCACCCTAATTTTTGGTATATACACCAATGCCCAACATACTGGCAGCGCTTTAATCTTCAATCACCACATTGTTTTAACCCTCGCCACTTGGCTAGGCTACGCTATTTTACTCATCGGCCGGCATTTTTGGGGATGGAGAGGGCGTCAAGCCTCCATTTACACTATAATCTGTTATAGTTTATTTTTACTAGGGTATTTTGGCCCGCGTATAGTAAGAGAATTAATCATTACTTGAACATAAACCTGTTTAAATAGAAATATGAAAATAATTAAAAACATCAAACGCTTAGTTTCAGCACGCGTATTATCGGCTTTATTCATTAGCTTATTAGTTGGTTTATTTACAGGGTGTAGTAGTAGCTCAACCAACAGTAGCATTGGCCTTAGCGTAGGTGGATCATGGCATGGCACATTGCATCAAAATAACCGTGCAATAGCCAGTTTCACATTAAGCTTATCTCAGGTGAGCGAGGATTCAAAAGACCCTTTTTCAGGCAGCACGCTTAAAGGCGTTTTAACATCATCGAATAATTGCATCTTAGGTGGAACGGTAGAAGGAACATTATCAGGTACAAGCATTAACCTTATCATGACATCGCCAATCGGAAAACTTAACCTAACTGGCTCAGCCAATAGCGCCAGTATGGGCGGCTCATGGTTTAACGCAGCAGAAAT
>JAZGFQ010000218.1:0-5148 GCA_036479635.1 Arenicellales bacterium | reverse complement strand
TTTGAAAGAGTCATTAACTACTAGCATGGCAGACGCTATCGCAGATATGTTGGCTCAATTAGCTCTATCGGGGATAAAAGATATTCTCAGTTCTGTTTTTAACATTGGGGGTGGTAGCAAAGGCGGTTTTAACCCTGCAAGCCTGCTTAAATTCGGCAACGGCAACGGCACGTTTGAAATGGGTGATTTAGTGCCTAAGCTTGCACCTGCTTTGGGTAAATTGTTGACTGGCACTAGCGCAACGGGCGCAGGTAGCGCGGCGGCTGGGGCGAGCGCAACGGGTGCGGCGGCTGGAACGGGGTCATTCGCGGCGGCTGGCGGTGCAGCGGCATTAGGCTCAGTTTTATTGCCTGTGGCGTTAGCCATAGGAGTGAAAGCACACAACAAAAAGAGACGCGCAGAACGCGCCAAAGAATACTCAGGCATTGCTAATAGCGGGAGCTTAACAGGCGGTGTTGAAGGCGCTTACAGCTTGAAAGGTTTTGGCGTAGGCGCTAACGGTGGCGCTGAGGCGTTTTTAAACACTTTACAGCTATCAACAAACGAGGTGCGAGCATTAGATGGCGTGATTGAAGCTATGGGTGGCAGCGTGTGGCGCGGCGCTGATGGTTGGCAGAAAGTCACGGGCGATGTTGCTGTATTGGGTGATTTAACTCAATCGCTGAATCAAGAAGCTATCACCATGCTTGATGATCGTATCGCCAAGCAAATCGAACTAAACACCAACGGCTTAGAGGGTGGTGAAATAGCTCAGATGGAGCGCGAAACCCGCGAGCAAATCACGAAAGAATACGCTAAATCGTTCGATTTAATAAACGGTGCTGATTTTAGCAAGTTCGCTAAAGCCATCACATCAGCCACAGGCGTATCAGCCAAGAGTTTAAAACAGCTAGGCAGTGATGGCTATTTCACGGCTCAAGAAATTAATCAGTATTTCGGCAATTCGGCCTCTGGAATTATCGAAGGCATGGGCGGTGCAAGTGAAGTTACCGCTCAGAAGCTATTAGAGATCGTTAGCGCGGCTGAACTATCAAGCAAGGGCATTAGCAGCGCGTTCGGTGACGCGGCTAAGAAAGCTATCGGAGAGCTTGGCGGTATCGGTGATGCAGTGAGCAAAATACCCAAAGATTTTAACATCACGGGAACTGTAAATTACAAAAACAATGGCAGCAATAATCCTGCTAATGGTGCGGGCGGTGACGAATTTTCAACAGGAACGAACGGCTGGCTAAAAGTTCCTTATGATGGCTATTCGCCTACGTTTCATGCTGGTGAAGAATTTTATGTGAAGAACAAGCGGCAGGTGGGGCAATCAGCTCAGACCGTCAATGGTGGTGGCGAGGATATGCGAGGCGTAGAGCGTCATCTAGAGCAAAACAACCGCGAATTGCGCGGCATTCGTGAAGAAGTGTCGAGCCAAACATTATCAAGAAACAACGCAACGCGAGGCTTAGAAGATCGAATTAGATTGCTTGAGACTACCTTTCAAGGCGGTCAAGCATGAATCAGGCAGAAGCGCGTGAGTGGCTAAGATCGGGCGATTATTCGCTGGTCTATGCCGCTGAGGTTACACCTAAAAATGCGGACGATACGCTAGACATCTTCACGCATGAGTTCTTTCTGCAAGGGGGTAAGTTACGCCTTGCTACTGAATACGTTAATGCGGGTGATTATGTTTATTACGGCACGATGAGCAAAATATTGGGCGCATCCTCTAAGTTGCCTAGCAATTTAATCGGCAATCCACCGCAAGGTACGGGAAGCGTGACTATGCAAATTGTTGGCGATGAATTGCCTGCATGGTTAGCTGATATGCGTTTGGTTGATTTTGAGGGCGCTGATATTGTTATCCGAGCAGGTAAGCGTGGCCAGAAATTTGAAGATATGCTCTTAGTTCATACTGGCACAGTGAGCAATCCACGGCTAACGGATAACAGTCATAGAATCGAGTTTAGATTAGGCGGTCGAATTAATGCGCTTACATCAGATGTTTACAGCGTCCCAACTGTTGATATTGGCTGTACTTTTGCACATCAGAAAATATATGGAAAATGCGCCAGGGTGAACACTAGGCCGTTTGATGGAGGCGGCGATATTGAGTTTTATTATGCTGATCAACTCATAACGCTTGATAAGGTGTATTTGAATGGCTACGAAAGCACGGCTTACACACAACCAAGCGCTTGCAGGGTCAAAATGAACGGTAGCGCCGCATGGACTGAAACTAAAAAGATAGAAGTTGATTGCACTTTTGCCTCGTCACAAGCAGCGGAAGTTATCGGAAACGCTATTTATGACTCGACCGCCTTACCATACGAAAATTTTACAGTAGATTCTTTGGATTATTTGGAAGGTATTACCTACCAGTGCGGCGCGGTGCTTGCGCGTAATGATACGGGCAAGATTTACACAAAAACGTGGGCTGATTTCCTTGATTTGATGGTCGGCGGCACAGGCGGCACTTGGCAATTTGATCGGCACGGCAGTATTCGTTTATTGCATTTGTATAAAGAGCTTTATAGCTATTCGCCAGATGTGCTTAGTACCTTACGATTAAATGATTATGTTTCGGTTGATTCTTCGGCCATCCCTAAATTCGGAAAAGTGACCGTTAAAATTGAAAAAACCAATGCGCCTGATGAGATGTGGGCGGTATTAGGCGGTGCGAGTGGCGGCACAGAAGGCGCGCAACGAGAATTAACCGCTGGCGAAACTAAGTACAATCAAGCCGATTTAACGCTGGTTTCGCCTATCACTAACGAGGCTCATGGCCAGCAATTAACGGATTTGATAAAAGCTGGGCGATACCAACGCGTATACGGCTTTAAGGGCTGCTTGACAGGCATGACGTATGACGTAGGCGATGAACTTGTCATTGATCACGATGTGGACGGATATTTAAAGCGTGGGCGCAAAGTGGTAGTGCTTGAGGCCAACATAACAAAAGACCAATTATTCAAGGTGGCAGCATGATTTGGCGTAAGAAAACAGGTTCTTTTTATGTGCATAACGGCAAGCTACAAGTTGTTTTGCATGGCTTTGATAGTGCGGTGGCCAGTGTTGTTTTAACAGGCGTGAAAAACGCCCCTCAATTCGAGGGCGTGGTGTTTGATGTGGCAAGCAATAATGGCGATACAGTCAAGCTTGATATTGCAAGCGCAGGCATAGCCCCCCCATCAGTTGTTAGCGATACAGGCGGCGGTGCGTGGGCTGAATACATTGCAGGCAGTGCTTGCGATGGTGCAGGGCGCTTGATGTTTAACCCTGTAAAATTAAATACGGTCAATGCAGGCGCAACGATTGGCGATCACAGTGCGGATAATTTAAGCACCAAAAATCGTGGCCTGATTTGTAAGATGAATTTGAATACAACAGATTATCAAAACGGCGATAGACGGGCATTAATAACATCAACCACCGATATGCTGATCGGCACAAATATCAACCCTGACCCCATTAAAGACGCGCATTTAGTCAACATCGCGCAGAAATATACCTATGATATTCCGCAAGGCGATAACGGCTCTAAGTGTACGTTTGCGTTCGATAAGCCTGTTGTTTTAAGTGCTTTTACAGTTGTTGCAAGGCTAGTTTCTGGCTGGCCCTCTGGCACGACTGAGGATATTTTCCAGAACGCCAATCTGCGCGGAAAGCGTGAATTTTCAACCGAATGGGAGCTAATAAAATCAGGCATCAATATCAGTCATAACGCTGATACGCGCATCGTCATTGACAATAATACAGCTTTTAAAGAGTACAAGCTGGCTGAGGACAATTTTAACGCTCAAGGCGGCAACGAAAACGAAACTCACCAGCATAGTTTTCCGTGTGATATTTACGGCTTCACGTTTGAGAACGCATCGGGCGTTTTATCCGCATCATTCGCGCCGAAAACATTAATAAACACGGTGGTTATGCCCGATATTTCAGCATCAAAAGACACTATTTTACAGATCGAGGCGGTAAATAATAACGGCGAAGATATTGACGTTTATTACCCCGCCATCACACCTACGTTCAGCATGGGCGAAATGCCACACGCAGGCACATCGCTAGATTTACCCTCAGACGGTTATCACGCGAAAGAGCCGACAGCGCATTTTATCATCTATATACCGCCCGTCATCGCTGACTCGATCACCGTCACAGTGCATAGCGCAGGCGCAGAGTTACACGCCTCAATGCTACTACTTTACGCTTATCACCTGCTGAGTGGTGCTAAGAATTTCAATTTTGGCGCGCAAACTAAGTACGCCGATCAAGACAAAATAGATTTGACGGCTGATTTAGTTGCAAGAACCGAATCACGCGGCACTTTGATTAGCCGCACAGTCGATCATCAGATGTCAAACGATCACGATACCGCTCAAATCAGCCGTGCTTACATTAATAAGAACGTGTGTGTTTTAGATAGCTATCCGCTTGCGCCATCGCATAAACGCGCTAGAAACTTAATAGTGGGTCGCATCACTTCAAGCACGGGTATCACCGAACAAACAACGGGCGGTGAATTTCAAACCACCATCACAGAAACTAAAATGAGACAAGAAAATGACAGTTAGCATTGAGCAAAGTGATAGCGGAGACATACGCACAGATAAATTAAGGGCTTGGTACGCGGAATATTCTGCGCTAACCGCGCAGGTAAACGCTAAATCATCACTAAAGCAAGTCGCAGATATTGCCGCAATGCAAGCCTACCCAGCGGCTAACGGCATTGATTACGATATGGTGTTTAGAGTTGTTGATGCCTCGGCTGATGCTAATGTAACAAGTGGCGCGGCGATGTTCTTTTACGATCATGCCACGACTACATTTACATTCACCTCTGCGCTAGAAGACATGAACCTAGTAGTAGAACAAGCTGATGTTGTCGGGCTTACCACGTCATTAGCAGACAAAGCCACGCTCGCACAGCTTGCGCTAAAGCTAGACGCATCAACGCCGTTGCCGACCAGCACAGGCACTCAGCCTGCTTTCGGGCAAGAAGTTGGTGCGGCTAATAATTCCGTGACGGCTCTAGCACGGGGCGGCTTAGGCATGTCAAAAGTTAACCTGGGTAATGACGCTGGCCTTAATAACTCTGGCGCTAGTCAAACAGTGGTAGGCGTTAACGCTGGCCGTGATAACGAAGGTAACTACCAAACA
>JAZGFQ010000217.1:0-17629 GCA_036479635.1 Arenicellales bacterium | reverse complement strand
CACGTTGTCACCTATTTTATGATGAGGTGAATGATATCACCTCTTATTAGGTGGCCAATTTAACTATGCCACTACACCCCGCCTGAAAAAACTTTAGACGTCAGCGAAAGATGATCATTGATATGATAATTCAATCCCAAGTCAGCAAAGTATCCGCCCTCCGTGTTAAACGTCAGTGCAATTTCAGGCTGCAGCTTCCCATACGAAAAAGCGTAACTCGCGGTTAAGTCCATCCCCTCATTCTCTCCCAGCACGTTTTTCTCAACGGCCAAACCTAATAAGCCTACATTTGCTATCTCTGCAAATACTTCCGCTTGAACTGACACGCCCAGTGTATTTAAATACGTTGAAAACTCTGGCCAAAACAACTTCACATGTTGATCAAAAACAGAGGTTTGCATATTCAATAATGAAATATTATGTACGGCTTTAAAATATTTTGGGAATTGATAAACACTGGATAAAAAACCATTTGATAACAACGCAGCGGCCAGATTCAGTGTTTGCACCTCAGATTTATCTATCTTTACATCAAGATATAAAAGTGCCTTTAAATAATCAGATGGGTCTCCTCCAATTTCATCATCTGCTTTAAAATAAATAGCTGGAAATAGTTTGTTGCTCAAATATGCCACTGCTTCAGTCATCGCAGCTTGATGATGCAACATATTATGATAACTTTCTTCTGCTAAATAAGTATTGAAATTCAAGCCTGCAGCAATAGAACGCGCATATAAATCAGCCTGTGTGTATACCCCATCGCTGGTGTTTCCTACTTTACGACTAGTGAAATCCCAGGGCACCATTCCAAACGACATTCTCAATACATTATTGATATAAGCGTCTTCACCCACTACATTTTCATGTTCATCAGTTTTACCAACAAATACATTGTCAAAGCCAAGATGGTGGTCCAGCTCGAGATGTGCGTACTCATGTAGCACATAAGCATTACCAAATTGCAGCCTGATATTGGCCATTAAATGCGCGCCTAATAGACCATATTTCAACCACGGCTCAGCATGCTCAACCGATTTCAATAAAGCATTATGACTTAAAGTAGTGAATGACGTTAAATTATCGAAATGCGTTTTAGAAGCATAGCTTTGGCCCACATTATCAAACGAAAAACTATCTGAATGAAGTGAAAACTTAATGCGTGGCGCTTGAAGGGTTGCTTCACAATCTTGCAAGCAATCTTGCATCGCTAAATTTGTTTGTGCAAAAATACTATGCCCTGCTAGCATGAGCATTAGACCAAAGCCTCTACAAATAACCTGCTTTTTCATCATGTTTACACAAACCTTATTTTATGAGATCTCTGTATCACTCCGAGTCGAAAGAAAAACGCGTTCAATGCATTTTGCTAGTCGCCTGAGTGATGCAACGGCCTCGTTATATTAAAAAATATTGACTCACTGCCTTAAAATCATCCACACACTCCATTGAAGCCAAGGGTCTTAATATTGATGCATCATACACGCCATAACTTACTGCCAAGCTGTCTACACCCGCATTTTTCGCCATCTGCATATCATAAGTGGTATCTCCCACTACAATTGCCTCTTGCGCCTCGCCGCCGCAAAAATCTAAACAATCTAGCACCATCTGTGGGTGTGGTTTTGAGAAAGCTTCATCGCCACAACGCGTATAAACAAAATAGGGCGCTAAACCTGTTTCATCTAACACATGACTTAAGCCGCGCCGCACTTTACCAGTGGCCACTGCGAGCAGATAACCCGCAGAATTTAAGGCTGTAAGGCCAGCTTCTACGCCTGCATATAAAGGCATTGGGGTTTGATCCATGCCTAGGAAATAATCACGGCAACGCTCGCTGGCGCGTAATAAATAAGCTTCATCAAATGCCTGCTCTTGCTGGGTTAAAATATTTGCCCACGCTTTTTCTAGACTCAAGCCAATTTGTATTTCAACTAAACTCGCCTTCGGCACGGGCAGTTTCAAATCACGCGCAGCGGCCTGAAAACACGCCACAATTTTCGCGGCTGAATCCATTAAGGTACCGTCCCAATCAAAAATAATCAGCTTATATTTTTTCACTCTGCGACCTCACTCTGATAAGGCCTGAAGTGCCCGTTCAAAATCTTCGGGCATAGGCGCTTTAAACTGCACAAGTTTGCCCGTGAGAGGATGATTGAGCTGATACCGCTCAGCGTGCAACATACAGCGCTTAACGCCTAAAGGCTTCATCGCGCGGTTCGCCTCCCAATCACCATAGATCTTATCACCTAATATCGGCAAATCTAAGCTGGCTGCATGAACACGGGCTTGGTGCATTCGTCCTGTATAAAGCTGAATTCTGACATAGCTTGCCTGTTTAAAGGTTTCCAGTGGCATGAAAGTGCTTTTAGCACTTTGGCCGCTTTCATCCACGTTCACACGTTTCATGCCTTTTTCATCTCGGCTTTGTAATAAAGCAGAATTTACGGTGGTAATTTCGCTTAAATCACCTGATAACAAGGCTAGATAAGATTTACCTACTTGCCCAGCTTCGCGCCTAAATTGAGTGTGCAACTCATTTAACACCGTGCGTGATTTGGCTAATAAAATGCAACCCGAGGTTTCGCGGTCAATTCGGTGGACTAATTCTAAAAATGGCCAATCAGGTTTAAGCTGACGCATCGCTTCAATGAGGCCAAACTCAATGCCTGAACCGCCATGTACCGCTAAGCCCGAAGGCTTATTAATCGCAATCATCGCCTCATCTTCGAAAATTGGCTGATCTATCGCCGCTCTCACCCACGCAGGTAAAATTAACTCATTATCATTTTTCTGTGCGACGCGTATCGGCGGAATTCTTAATTGATCGCCTAGCTTAAGTTTGTAATCTGGCTTGGCGCGCTTTTTATTCACGCGCACTTCACCCTTACGCAGAATGCGATAAACACGGCTTTTCGGCACACCTTTTAAAATGCGCATTAAAAAATTATCGATCCGTTGCCCGACCGAATGCTCATCAATTTCTTGCCAAGATACTTGGCTGAAATCGTTCGTCTCGTTGTTATTCTGATTGACCATGCTTGCCTGTTGAATTAGCCTCTATTGCTCCAGAACTGCTCTGAACCGATACTAACAAAAGCTAAGCAATCAAAACGTTTAATATGCCTAAATCAAACAAACTTCACGCCGCCACACTTTGCGCCCATTTAGGCCGAGGCGATGGCGAAAAACCCAGCTTCGTTAACCCACCCAGCACACGCGGATCAAGCTATCTCTACCCCAGCGTTCAGGCTTATCGCGAAGGTTTAAGCAGCCCCAACACGCCGCAAAAATTAGCCTATGGCCGCTATGGCTCACAAACCACACGCGAACTTGAAGCCGCTGTTGCGCACTTAGACGGCGCGTTTGGCGCGATGATCACCTCATCAGGTTTTAGCGCGATCAGCACCGCGATCATGGCGTTTATTGGCAGTGGCGATCATATTCTCATGGCGGATACCGTCTATGCGCCCACGCGTATTTTCGGCGAAAAAACCTTAAAACGCTTCAATGTTGAAGCCAGCTTTTACAGCGCCGATATCAGCACCCCCATTGAAGAGATCGAAGCACTGATTCAACCCAACACCAAACTCATATTTTTAGAATCTCCAGGCTCCATCACCTTCGAGATACAAGATATTCAAGCCATCATCACATTGGCGAAAAAACATAATATCGTCACCATCATGGATAACACTTGGGCAACGTCGATCCATTACCCTGCCATTGAAAACGGCATTCATGTCTCGATTCAAGCCGCCACTAAATACATCGGCGGCCACTCTGATTTAATGATGGGTATCATCACCACCGATGAAGCCCATTGGCCGGCGGTGCGTCAATCTTATATCGAATTCGGCCATTCGCCCGGTACCGAAGAAACCATGTTAGCGCTGCGCGGCCTGCGCACATTAGAATGCCGCTTAAAACAACAAGGCGAATCCGCGCTTAACATTGCGCATTGGTTAGAGGAACAAGATGAAGTGGATGAACTGTTTTTCCCCGCAATGCCTTCCAGCCCGTATCACGCTTTGTTTAATGCCCAATTTAAAGGCACCAGCAGTTTGTTTGCCTTCACCTTAAAAACAGACAACCAAACCGCCGTGGCAGCAATGTTAGATACCTTGAGCATCATTTCTATCGGCGAAAGCTGGGCAGGCTTTGAAAGCCTTATTTTGCCGTTAGACCCCAGCAATTTAAGAACCGCCAAGCCGTGGAAACCCACAGGCCAACTCATTCGACTTGCGGTGGGCTTGGAACATCCTGATGATTTAATCAATGACCTTGATGCAGGATTTACACGCTTAAACGCTGCGCTAACCACTTAAATTCAAAGGCGAAGAGCAATAACATGACTGATAAATTACTTACCCCCAACGCTGAAAAAATAAGCGAAGCGCATGATTTTTATCATAGTTTTTCATCCATTATTTTAAGCACCGTCAGCGAAAACGGCCAGCCACACTCAAGTTATGCACCGCATATCTGCCATGATCATAAACTTTATGTGTTCGTCAGCGGCCTTGCCCAACACAGCGCAACCTTGGCCAACGGTGCCGCCAGCGTTTTTCTAGTGGAAGATGAATCTAAGGCTAAAACCGTGTTTGCACGAAAACGCTTAACGCTTCAAATTCACTCCGCACGCATTGCCCCAGAATCGCCACACTATTCAAAACGATTAGATCAATTTGAGGCAGAACATGGCGCTACGATTAAAATGCTGCGCAGCCTGCCTGATTTTGTCTTGTTTGAACTTCAACCTAGCTCAGCGTTATTCGTCACGGGCTTTGGGGCGACGTATGATGTGATGCCTTTTTTAGAAAATATTATAAAAAATGATTGAAGCCACCATCGCCACCATCACCATCCTCGGCATTTTAGCGATTGCCGCTATCACAGTGTATCTTGATCATCGCTCACAGAAACGCTAAAGCCCTTACAAAAGTCCGTGACGCACACAAAAAAGCCGCTCAAATGAGCGGCTTTTTGCTTAATGTGGATATGAAAACTTAATCCATATCGCTACACACTAAGATTTTAACCACTCAGCTAAATCGCTCGAACCACCGACATGATCACCATTGATGAATACCTGCGGCACACTAGTAGTGCCGACCATCGCGCGTAAGCTACGATCGGTATAATCTTCACCCATCATCAACGTTTCATATTCCATACCCGCCTCATCTAACATCTGCTTAGCTTTGGCACAAAATGGGCAGCCTTTACGCGTCATTAACGTCACGCTATCAGGCACTTTTGCACCTGGCGCAAGATAATTAAGCATGGTGTCTGCATCAGAAACATCGAAAGGATCGCCTTCGACATCAGCCTCGATGAACATTTTATCCACCACACCATCTTTCACCAACATAGAATAACGCCATGAACGCTGGCCAAAACCAAGGCCTTCTTTATCAACCAACATGCCCATGCCTTTAGAAAACTCACCATTTCCATCTGGCATAAAGGTGATGTCATTCGCGCCTTGGTCTGCCTGCCATTCGTTCATCACGAACGTATCATTCACAGACATACAAATCACCGTATCCACGCCATTGGCTTGGAACGCAGGTAATAATTGGTTATATCGTGGAACGTGCGCTGAAGAACAGGTTGGTGTGAATGCACCCGGCAAAGAGAACACAACGACGTTTTTACCTTTAAATAATTCATCTGTGGTGACATCTACCCACTCATTATTTTGGCGCGTGTGAAAAGTAACGCTTGGAATGCTCTGGCCTTCTTTATTTTCTAACATATTGGTTTCTTTTGAAATTTTAATTGAACACATGATTTAACCATGCGCCTTGAAAATGTATTGTTAGATTAATATGCGTCCTTCTGTTTGGCTTGCAATATGCTTTTATTAATAATTTAACGCCCACCGCCGACATCCAGCAAGCTGCCCGTCACAAACGAAGCCTCATCAGAGGCCAACCAATAAACCGCATTGGCCACTTCATCTGGCGTGCCACCACGGCGCATCGGAATGAAGGCTTTTACGCGCTCAAGCCGCTTAGGTTCTCCGCCATCAGCGTGCATCTCCGTATCAATCACCCCAGGGCGTACTGCATTCACGCGAATGCCTTGCTCAGCCACTTCCAGCGCCAAACCTTTGGTTAAGGTATCCATCGCGGCTTTGCTCGCGGCATAATCTACGTATTCATTCGGCGAACCCAAGCTTGCCGCAATCGATGACACATTCACAATCGCACCGCCCGCGCCGCCAAGCTCAGTAGACATACGCCGCACCGCCGCCTGACAGCATAAAAAAGCTGAACGGCTGTTAGTGATAAACATTTGATCAATACGCTCAGCACTCATCTCTAACACTGGCATTTGTTGTTGCAGCATTCCTGCGTTATTGACTAAGCAATCTAATCGGCCCCATTGTTTATCTACCTGTTCAAACATTTCCGTAATTTGCGCAGGATCCGCAATATCCGCTTGAATCAAAAAAACTTCACCGCCCAAACCTGTGATGTGTTCTAAAACTGCCTCAGCCGCCTGATGGTTTTGCTTATAAGCAATCGCAACACGATAACCTTCCCGCGCAAAGCGCCGTGCACAAGCCGCGCCAATACCTCGGCTAGCGCCAGTGATTAAAACAGTTTTTTTAGTCTGCATTTATTTTAACTATTTGTAATGGCGATATGCCAAGAAAAACCTTAGAACGCTTATTCAACGTATCGATTTGTAGATTATAAATCTGGGTTAAATTGCTTACACTCAGGCCCATCAGCAGCACATTCTGGCACACTTGGCGCATCGGAAGGAGGTGGCGCAGATAAAGCGTCAGGCGAACCATTATTCCCATCACACGACCAAAGCCCTAGTAATAAAAGGATCAATAAGTATTTTATTTGAATGTCTGCACCCCAAGCGTTATCTACACAAAGCGTAAGAATAGCATAAATCAAATGATAGGATAAACTCGCAACTCAGTGATAAATTGGTGGATTTTAGCCATCACCGATAGATGTGAATACCGCCCAAATAAGGCATACAAGACGCACTTCGATCGAGCAGCCATTTCTGTAAATCATGAATTTTACTATTTTTCTTCAATGGCTTAGATAATGGCTCAAGCAATGGCTTGGGACTGACTAAATAATACGACTTACCCGTTTGCCAAGAAACTGGTAGCACAGGAACAAGCAAGCCCTCTTTGATTAAATGCCCACAGGTGCTCGCGAAACCTAAGGCTGCGCAGCGGCCATTTAGAGCTGACTGTATAACAACAGAATAATCTGGAACGGTCATTTCCACTGACGTTCCGCAAATGGACTGCCCAGTCACCGCCAAGAAGGTTTCCCAGGTGATTCGCGCTTCTGACAAAGTAACAATAGAATGTTTCGCGCCTTGTTTAGCCTCATCTAGCCTGCCATTTCTATTCAGGTAATCAGGCGAGGCAACCGCGATGAGCCATTCTGGGCAAAACTGAGTAGCCTGTTCGTTATCATCCATTTCGGATTCAAGCCTTAACCCTAGATCACAAGGCGCTACGATGCCTGAAACCTCGCCAGCCGTCAGCTCAAAATTAAGCGCAATATCAGGCAGATCGCGCCTGAAACTATCCAGCTGTGGAATCAACCAATGGGCGGCAAAGGCGGTAGAGACGGATAATGTCAGATGGTTATTTTGCTGGTTTTTCCCAGATATTTGATCTATCGAATCTTCCAAGGAACGAAACGCTAGATTCACTGAACGAAATAATTTTTCGCCTGCAGGCGTTAGTGAAAGGCCTGCTCTATGACGGATGAATAACTGAGTGGAAAGGGTTTTTTCCAGTAAACCTATGGCTTTACTCACTGCGGGCTGGGTCACGTTCAAAAGATGCCCTGCTTCTGTGAAATTTAAGGTCTTTGCTGCGGCCTCAAATGTAAATAAGGCATTAGCGGAGGGGATTTTATGTCGAAACGTCATAACTTCAGGTTATCACAAATTACTGAAAGCTATCAACTAATATCTACATTTAATGGTATATTAATCGATCGCTCTATCCTTAAAAGGGTAATTAATTCATACCACCACAAGAGATGCATCAATGTCTGAACGTCGTCGCCGTCGTCCTAGAGCCACTCCAAATGAAGCCGCAGAGGCTGCTTTGCCTTATTTAACGCGCACAGCACCCACGTATGATATTCTGAATGAAACTCAAATTATTGATATTGAAGAAGCGGCAGAGAAAATTTTGCAAGAAATTGGTGTCATCGTTCATCATGAGCCAAGCTTGAAGCTTTTGAAAGAAGCGGGCGCAGATGTTGATGGTGAACGAGTTCGGTTTCCACATGGGTTTTGCCGAAAACTGATTGTCGATAACGCGCCTTCTGAGTTCATCCAACATGCTCGAAACCCTAAAAAATCCGTTAAAATAGGCGGTGACGCCCTCGTCATGGTGCCTGTCTACGGCCCACCTTTCGTAGATGCAAGCGATATGGAGAGACGTTACGGAACGTTAGCAGATTTCGATAATTTTGTACGCTTAGCGCATATGAGCCCAGAGATGCACCACACAGGCGGCCCCATTTGTGAGCCTACCGATATTCCTGTCCCTAAGCGTCACCTTGACATGAACTATGGCCATTTGGCTTATTCCGATAAATGCTTCATGGGTGCCGTTACTTCTGGCGAGCGTGCAGAAGACACCATGAAAATGTGTGAGATTGTATTCGGCAAGGCGTTTGTCGATCAAAATTGCGTTGTTTCAGCGTTAATCAATTTAAATTCGCCGTTAGTTCTCGATGAAACCATGCTCGATGCCGCGCATGTTTACGCCTCTGCGGGGCAGGCATGCATCATAACGCCCTTCATGATCGCAGGGGCATCCAGCCCAACGACCGTTGCGGGTGTTGTCGCTCAATCCTTAGCTGAAACCTTGGTTGGCATGGCTATTACTCAGCTGATACGACCCGGTTCGCCTGTCGTATTTGGTTTCATGATGCTGGGTATGTCGATGCGTTCTGGCAGCCCTATTCGTTATGACGAAACTTGGAAATCAATGTTGATAGCTGGGCAGTTGGCGAGGCGACTTGGTGTGCCGTTCCGCTGTGGCGGCTCTTCATCAAGCTCAAAAATCCCTGATGCTCAAGCAGGCTGGGAAGGCGCACTGTATATGATGTACTCCATGCTGGCGGGGGTGAATTATATGATTCACGCAACCGGCACACTTGAGGCGGGCTTAACAGCCAATTTTGATAAATTCTTGATTGATTGCGATATGTTGGGCGCAGCCTCTCGTATGATGACTAGCGTTGACACCAGCCCAGATGCTTTGGCTTTTGGTGCCATTGCTGAAGTCGGCCCTGCCGGTAATTTCTTATCTTGCGCTCATACTATGGAGCGCTATAAAACCGCGTTCTACATGCCCACAAATGCGGATTGTGAATCATTCGAACAATGGAGCGCAGAGGGCGGATTAGATTCAGCGCGGCGTGCCAACAAACGTATGCATAAAATGTTGGACGAGTACCAAAAACCTGCGCTAGATCCCGCCATTGACGAAGCATTGGTTGATTTCATGAACCGTCGCCGCGCAGTACTACCTGATAACTTCATCTAATCATGAACTTAGCAACTAAAGTAGTGACTGACCCTCTACTTCAGCCATTTAAAATTGGTGGTTTGACGCTCAAAAACAGAATCATGAGTGCGTCTCACGCATCGGCAATGGACGATGAAAACATGCCAGCGCTACGTTATCAACGTTATCATGAAGAAAAGGCCAAAGGTGGGTTAGCGCTGACCATGTTCGGTGGATCCTCTAATGTCGCGGCAGATTCGCCTTCTATCTTCAATCAACTGGATGTCGGCACTGACCGCATCATCCCCTACTTCCAAGAGTTCTCAGAACGTATTCACCAACACGGCACAGCGTTGATGTGCCAAATCACGCATTTAGGGCGAAGAGGCGATTCGCAAGCGGGCGAATGGCTACCCACCATCGCGCCCTCGCCTATTCGTGAAACATTACACCGTAATTTCCCGCGAGAAATGGATCGCTATGATATCGATCGTATTGTGCGTGCTTTTGGTCAGTCGGCGTTACGCTGTAAAGAAGGCGGCCTTGACGGCATAGAAACCCTTGCAGGTTCTCATCTGATTGGTCAGTTTTTTTCTCCCATGACGAACCATCGCACTGATGAATTCGGCGGCAGCGTTCATAACCGCGCACGTTTTGCGCTCATGGTGCAAGAAGAGATTCGTCGCCAAACAGGCGATGATTTTGTCATTGGTATGCGTATTACCCTCGATGAGGGTGAAGGCGGCTTACGGTTTGAAGAAGCTTTGCAAATCTCAGAATTGCTTAAAAACGAAGGCGTTGTAGATTTCTTCAATTGCAATGTCGGGCGCATGGACACTGAACTCATGCTCGCCGAAGATAATATGCCGGGCATGAGCCAGCCTTTAGCGCTTTTCCTAGATATCGTCGGCCAATTTAAGCACGAAATAGGCTTGCCTGTTTTTCATTCTGCCCGTATTACCGATGTCGCTAACGCGCGTTATGCGATTCGTGATGGATTACTGGACATGGTCGCCATGACCCGTGCCCACATCGCCGACCCACAAATCGTTAACAAGATTATGCGGGGCGAAGAAGATCGTATTCGCCCTTGTATCGGTGCGTCACACTGTATTTATAAGAAACCACACTGTATTCACAACGCTGCCTCTGGTCGAGAATCCTTGTTGCCGATGGAGGTGCCATCAAACGATGCACCGAGCAAGAAAGTCGTGATTATTGGCGGCGGCCCTGCTGGAATGGAAGCGGCACGCGTGGCCGCTGAACGTGGGCATCATGTTGTTTTGTTTGAAGCAGCACCAAAACTGGGCGGCCAGATATTGCTTGCGTCTGAGACAGACTGGCGCAAAGACCTGATTTCAATTGCTGACTGGCGCGAAGCCGAGTTAAACCATTTGGGTGTGGATATTCGGTGGAACTTTTATGCTGATGCCGATGATGTCATCGCGGAAAAGCCAGATTTCGTCTTTGTCGCCACAGGCGGGATTCCAGCTGAGCAGGCTTTTATGGGCGCCGAGTTGGCCATTAGTAGTTGGGATATCCTCTCTGGCGGTATACAGCCCAAAGACAATATCTTAATTTGCGATGCCACAGGTAGGCATCAAGCCGCATCTTGCGCAGATCATTTATCCGCGTTGGGTCACAAGGTAACGCTCACCACTATTGACGCGCATGCCGCCGCTGAAATGGGCTATCCAGATCGTGCTGTTTATCGCAAGCGACTCTATGAACAAGGGGTTTCAACCCTGCCTGATTTACGGCTCACCGCCCTGCGCAAAAAAGATGATCATCTTGTCGCCACATTAACCAATGAGCTAACGAACCAATCTCAGGATATTCACGTCGATCAAGTGATTTCTGAAGCCGGCACGGACGCAATCGCCGATGTATTCTTTGACTTAAAGGCGCAGTCCGCCAATGACGGTCTAACCGACATTGACGCACTGGCCACGTATCAACCTCAACCAGTAACAGAAAATACTGGTTTCACGCTTTACCGACTGGGTGACGCTGTCACCTCCCGGTCCATTCATGCTGCCATTTTGGAGGCATATCGCATTGCTATCTGGATATGATCCAGACAGTCAATTTAGACTCACCATAAACTAACACTAACCATAGGAAAATGATTATGAAATACCGAAATATTCTTGCAGCAACAGCAAGTGCTGCTGTACTGCTTACAACGGCAACGACTCAAGCAGGCGAAGCGCTTGACCGAGTAATGTCTGAAAATATGTTGAAAATTGCAACGTCAGCCAGCTGGGCGCCACAAAGCTTTTTGAATGATAACAACGAGATGGATGGGTTTGACGTTGATGTTGCTAGAGAAGTCGCTAAACGTCTTGGCGTAGAAGCAAAATTTGTTACGCCTGCTTGGGATATCATCACGGCTGGCAAATGGAATGGCCGCTGGGATGTTTCAGTTGGATCAATGACACCGACAGAATCTCGTTCTAGAGTTCTGAGTTTTCCAGCTGTTTACTACTACACGCCAGCTGTTGTAGCGGTTCACGAAGATAGTAAGGCAACGACTATTGCTGATTTAAACGGCAAAAAAATGGGCGCGGGCACGAACAGCACATTCGAACTTTATCTAAAAAAGGATCTCACCATTGATGCTGAAGGTGCGCCAGCGTTCGAATATAAAATTGACGCAGGTGAAATAAAGTCCTACGCAAATTCAAGCGCAGTATTCGACGATCTTCGTCTTGGTGACGGCACACGCCTAGATGGCACAGTAGATGCATTGCCAGCAATCTTAAAAGCAGCCGAGAACAACTACCCGTTTAAAATAATCGGTAGCCCCGTTTTCTACGAGCCGTTAGCGCTTGCGATTGATAAAGGAGACGATGAGTTCAATGACAAACTTGCAGGCATTATCGCTGCAATGCGCAGTGATGGCACACTGACTGCCTTGTCAAAAAAATGGTACGACGTTGACTATACTATCGCAAAATAGAAAGCCATATGCCCAACCCTGATAAGGGGTTGGGTCTTATAAACCAACCGGAGAATACCGATGCTATTTGCAGATACAGTTAAAAATAAAGTACTGGTACACAAACCAAAATTTCTCATTATTATGCTGATTTCACTCATCATAATATTCAGCTTATTTAACCTTACGGACACCATCTTTGGTGAATTTATGCGCCCTGTCATTGGTGATCCCGCCGAATCAGGCTGGTACGGTAGGCTTTCCACAGCATTTGTCGTTGCTCTTATTTTCTTACTTAATATTGTTTTAATTGGCTTTATGCCATTTCGTGCACAAATTATTGTTGTGTGGCTCCAATTACTGACCTTGTTTTTATCGTTCTTTTACAGCTTTGATCTGAACTTTGAATTCATCCGCTCTAAAATTTGGTTCATGATTACACAGGGTGTGTTTACAACCCTTTATATCTCCGCCATTTCAATCACACTCGCCTCAATGCTCGCTATTTTAGGCGCGGTTGCGAAACTTTCATCCAATGGCTTTGCTTATGCCATTGCCAGTTTTTACACTTCTTTCTTCAGAGGCTTGCCGCTCTTAATGCAAGTCTATTTGATCTATCTCGGCCTGCCGCAATTAGGTTACGTCATCGAGGCGGTCCCCGCTGGTATTTTAGCCCTAACACTTTGCTACGGCGCGTATATGACAGAGATTTTCCGCGCGGGCATTCAATCAATCCCCAAAGGCCAATGGGAGGCGTCTCGAGCGCTCGGTTTTAAATTTGGCCTAACCATGCGCCGAATCATTTTGCCTCAGTCTATGCCGCTCATTATCCCGCCTACAGGCAACCAGTTTATTGCCATGTTAAAAGATAGCTCATTGGTGTCTGTTATCGGCGTTTGGGAACTCATGTTTCTGGCACGTACATTGGGTACCAAAGATTTCCGACACATGGAAATGCTCATCACGGCAGCCCTGATCTACTGGACACTAACGGTTTGCCTTGAATTCGTTCAAAGCCGAATTGAGCGTCATTACCAAACCTTGAGCCATTAAAATGGAGGAAAATACTATGTCAAAACCAATCATAGAAATGCGTGGTGTCAACAAGTGGTATGGTGAATATCATGCCCTTAGAGACATCAACTTCGTTGTCAACAAAGGCGATAAAATCGTCATTTGCGGGCCATCTGGATCAGGAAAATCTACTTTAGTTCGCACCCTCAACTGGCTAGAAGCACATCAAGAAGGAACGATAAAAGTAAATGGAATAGAATTGCATGAGAAGATGGGCGATATTGATAAAGTGAGAATGGACGTTGGAATGGTATTCCAAAACTTCAATCTCTTTCCTCATATGACCGTGCTTGAAAACTTGATGGCCGCACCGATGTGGGTTCGCGGGATGTCCGAAAAAGAAGCGCGAGAAACGGCTATGCAATATTTAGAGCGTGTTCGTATTCCTGAACAAGTTGATAAGTTTCCAGGGCAATTATCGGGCGGCCAGCAACAGCGCGTCGCCATTGCACGTTCATTATGCATGAATCCAAAAGTCATGTTATTCGACGAACCCACATCAGCGCTTGACCCTGAAATGGTCTCAGAAGTGCTTGATACCATGATCGAGCTGGCGAAAGACGGCATGACCATGGTGTGTGTAACCCATGAAATGGGCTTTGCACGCGCGGTAGCTGATCGAGTGATTTTCATGGATGCTGGCGCAATTATAGAAGAAAATGACCCTAAGTCATTCTTCGACAGCCCCCAGAACGAACGCACCAAAGACTTTTTAAGTCAAATTCTCCTGCATTAAGCCATCGGGCTTGAGCGCTTTGGAAATCAAGTCTACTTGAGTTTCAAAGCGTCTCTCTCAGCCCAAAACGGTGTTTAGGTCAAAGGAATGACCGCCGTATTTTTAACCTCTTCCATCACAAAATAAGTATGCGTTTGCATAATGCCGGGCAAAGCGGCTAATTCCTTACCTAGAAAATCGCGATAAGCCGACATATCTCTAAAACGTAACTTAAGTAAATAATCAAAGCCACCCGCGACCATATGACATTCTTGCACTTGATCAAGCTGGCTTAATGCACGGCTAAAGCGCTCAAAGGCGTTAGAAGTTGTTTTATTTAAGGATACCTCAACAAACACCAATAAATCAGCGCCGAGCTTGCCAGCATCGAGCTGAGCATGATAACCCGTGATATAACCCTTCGTTTCGAGCCGCTTAACACGCTCTAGACAAGGCGTGGGGCTAAGATTGATTAGCGCAGATAAGGCAACATTCGAAATGCGCCCCTGTGTTTGCAGTATAGAAAGAATTTTATAATCTATTTTATCAAGGTCAGTATTATTCACCATAATTTAAATATTTACCAGATTATTTATCGTATTAAACTAGAATATAACAGCTTATTCTGCTGATCTACTGGTAATCTATGGTTTTAATATTTTCATTCTGATCTCATGCATTACACCAAGCCATACGCATCACACACCGCCTTGCGCGCTAACATTCGTCAACAGTATCTCGCGGATGAAACACGCACCGTAGAGACGCTTTTAAACGCTTTTACATCCTCTGTAAATGATGATCTCGAAATCCAAAAGACGGCGGTCGAGCTGATTCAAGCGATGCGTCAAAATGAACAAACATCGGGGTTGATGGATCAATTTTTGCAAGAATTTTCTTTATCTAGCCAAGAAGGCATCATCCTGATGTGCTTAGCTGAAGCTTTATTGCGCATTCCTGATGCCCAAACAGCAGACGCATTAATTAGTGACAAACTCGGCAGTGGCGATTGGCAAGCGCACTTAGGCAATAGTGATTCTTTATTGGTCAATGCGTCTACTTGGGGCATGTTATTGACAGGTAAATGGCTAACGCTTGCAGATGGCGTAAAACGCTCGCCTTATACTGCATTCAAAAAAATGCTCACTAAAAGCGGCACGCCTTCCATTCGTTTAGCGCTGCGACAAGCGATGAAAATTATGGGGCATCAATTTGTCTTGGCTGAAAACATAAAAACGGCAGTTAAGAAATCCAAGCCGCGACGCGACAAAGGATTTAACCATTCCTACGACATGCTAGGCGAAGCGGCTAAAACACAGGCAGATGCGAAGGAATATTTTAACGCCTATTTAAACGCCATTACCGAATTAGCACGGCAAGCCAAAACAGATCAGCCAGATTTAAACCATGGCATTTCAGTGAAATTGAGTGCCCTGCACCCGCGTTATGAGTTTGCTAAGGCGGCGCAAGTTGAAGCAGTTTTATATCCACGCTTATTGTTGCTGGCGCAAGCGGCCTACGACGCACAACTAGGCTTTAACATTGACGCTGAAGAAGCTGATAAACTAGAAATTTCTTTATCACTGTTTCAAAAACTGGCTGAAGACCCTAGTTTAAAAAACTGGGAAGGTTTAGGCTTTGTCGTACAGGCTTATCAAAAACGCGCCATGGCGGTCATCGAATGGTTAGCCGATCTGGCTCAGAAAGAGCAACGACGATTTATGCTGAGGTTAGTTAAAGGTGCGTACTGGGATACCGAAATAAAGCAAGCGCAAGTACAAGGCTATACCGACTACCCCGTTTTCACCCGAAAGCCCAATACTGATTTAAGCTATTTAGTCTGTGCAAAGACATTATTAACGAATACCGATGCATTCTATCCGCAGTTTGCAACCCATAATGCGCACACTGTTGCCAGCATCATCGCGTATGCCGAGCAAGCCAGCATAGCTAAAGATAGCCAATTTGAATTTCAATGCTTATATGGCATGGGCGAGTCTTTATACACGCAGTTAGTAGGCCAAGGTGAATACCGGTGTCGTATTTATGCACCTGTTGGTGAGCACAAACAATTATTGGCGTATCTGGTTCGGCGTTTATTAGAAAATGGCGCAAATACTTCGTTTGTGCATTTACTGGCAGATAAACAATTGGATGTTGAGTCTATCGTCGCCAACCCCCTAGATTCGATTAGGGGCAGAACATCGCACCGACACGCCGCGATTGCGTTGCCACAAAACCTATTGGGTTCGCATCGACAAAACACCTTGGGCTTAAACCTTGCTGATAGCGATTGCCTTGATATTTATTATGCCGACTTGAAAAAATGGCAAAGTCATCAATGGTGCGCCGCCCCCATCTTAGCGAGTAATGAGGTGTCAAATACAGCTGAGACTGTTAGTATCCCAGCGGGAGCGAGTCACTTAATCGGCACAGTACAGACTGCCAACGCACCACAAATTGATGCAGCCCTTACGAGCGCTCAGGGTTTTTCCGCCGACTGGAATGCCACGGGCGGTGCATCACGCGCAGAATTATTAGAGGCCGTGGCAGCGCTGTATGAACAGCATCGCAATGAACTGATGGCCTTATGCCAGTTAGAAGCTGGCAAGACGTTGGTCGATGCCGTCTCTGAATACCGTGAAGCAGTGGATTTTTTGCGTTATTACGCCCAACAAGCTCGGCAACTATTCGTTGCGCCAGAACAGCTAATGGGCCCGACGGGCGAAAAAAACCAGTACCAGCTACATGGCCGTGGCGTGTTTGTTTGCATTAGCCCATGGAATTTCCCGCTGGCGATTTTCACAGGTCAGATTGCAGCGGCGTTAGTCGCGGGTAATACCGTGTTGGCCAAACCTGCAGAGCAAGCCCCGCTAATTGCCTGGCGAGCAGTGCAGTTATTCCATGAAGCAGGCGTGCCGCTAGAAGCCTTACAACTATTAATTGGTGGCGGCGCTGAGGTGGGTGGGAAGTTAACCTCTGATCGAAGAGTCCACGGGGTGGTCTTTACAGGGGGAATGGATACCGCGCGTTTAATTCACCAGTCTTTAGCTGATCGGCCTAACTCACCCTTGCCACATCTGATTGCTGAAACCGGCGGCTTAAATGCCATGATCGTTGATTCTTCTGCATTGCCTGAGCAAGTGGTTCAAGATGTGGTTGCATCGGCATTTCAAAGCGCAGGACAGCGTTGTTCCGCATTGAGAGTGCTGTATTTACAAGACGATATTGCCGATGAAATCATCAAAATGATCACGGGTGCCATGGCTGAATTAGAGACAGCTGAACCAACACTATTAGATACCGATATTGGGCCGATTATTGATACCGCTGCGCGCGCAGCATTACAAACGCATCTCGATGAATTTAAAAGTGG
>JAZGFQ010000216.1:0-2929 GCA_036479635.1 Arenicellales bacterium | reverse complement strand
TGGGCGACCAATGCGCGCCTGCTTCATTTTGCGTTTCAGCAAAACCAAAACCTTCCGCACCAATCACTGCGCCAGCACTTATATGGCAACGTTGGCCTAGTTCACAGCGCTTATAAATCGTCACGTTGGCATCGATAACCGTGCCTGCACCGAGCTTAACGTGATCACCAATCACCACATTCGCGCCCAGCTTAACACCCTCTCCTAAACGAACGTGCTTACCCACCACCGTGTGCGGGCCAATCTCAATATTTTCGCCAAGGCTGGCTGTTTGGCTAATACGCGCAGTTTTAGCAATGCCCGCTGGTTCAAGTTCGCTTTTCTGCGTTAACGCACGAATGACGTGTGTTAACGCTAATAAAGGGTTATCGACAATGATTTTATAGCCAGAAAAATCTTTCGCTAAAGCATCATTGACTAAAATGGCCGCGGCATTGGTTTCTTTTAAAGCCGTTGCATAGCGTTTATCGGTATACATGCTGAGCTGGGTTGCTGTGGCATCACGCAGGTTGGTGACGGCATCAATCGTCACATCTTTCCCATCTGAGCCTTCCAGCCGCCCACCACATTCTTCTGCTAGCTGTGCCAGTGTGATATTCAATGGGCTATTCTATAATAACGATTCTATTTAAAGAGATGCGCCGCGCCTTATTGCTTATCCGCTTTTTCAAGGTAATCCAACACCGCTTGAGTCATATCAATCTTAGGCTTAAACCACACAGCTTGCTGAAAGATAATATCGTAATCTTGTGCTTTCGCAACTTCAATCACCGCATCGGTGACGATTTTTTGTAACTTCGCCAAGGCTTCATTACGGCGAAGGTTAAAGTCTTCACTCAACTCTCGTTGCTCACGTTGTAAGCGGCGCTGCAATGCTTGAAGCTTCTTAGTTTTGGCGGTTTTTTCACTGTCTTTGAGCAATAAGCTGTTTTTAGTCAGTGCTTGCTCTAGCGCCACCGCCTCATCTCTTAAGGCGAGTAATGCGTTTTCGCGTGCTTTAAACTCATCTTCCAAAGCTTTCAATTCACGTTTTCCTTGCGGTGCCGTTTCGACTAATTCTACTGCATTCACATAACCGATTTTATCTGCCATCACCGGCGAAGCAACACTGAATACCATCACAGCAAGCGTGGCGAAAATACGTTTTATCATTATCATAAATAGTGGTTGATTGATTGTTTAAGCTTACCCCAAATCCAACCATAGAAAGCACACATTAAGCGCTTGCCCTGATTTTCAGGTTTCTATCGTTAGAACACTGGCTTTACCTGAAAAGAGTGCCCAGTGAAATTTGGAATTTTTGTAGTTTGTCAGCCTCTTCCTCGTTCAATGGATAAGCATAACTCAAGGTTAACGGGCCAATCACTGAATACCATTGCAAGGAAATGCCCGCGCTCATTCTTAAGGAATCTGAGCTGGCTTTTTGCCCCACGCCATACACCATGCCCGCATCAACAAACGCCGTCAGACGCTTATCTTTCGAGCCCACTGAGCCGAAGGCAGGCATTAATAATTCTAAATTAGCCAACACTCTGCGATCACCACCAATCGGTTCTGGTGTATTACCTGTATCTAAAGGCCCGAGTGATCGAGATTTAAAGCCACGCACCGAGCCTGGCCCACCAGCATAATAGTTTTTATAAAAAGGGAGATCTTCTTCTTCGCCATAGGCGCCGCCATAGCCTAGTTTGATTTTTGTTTTAAAGGCGTAATCCGTGCCAAATAAAGGGAAATACTTAGCGCCAGACAAAGATACTTTATAATATTCTAAATCACTACCAGGCGCGGCTGCTTCTAATGAAATAGATGCTAATGAGCCTGCGCTAGGGAAAATGTAATCATTCAAACTATCTTTTGCTAAAGACACCCGCAAGCCTAGGTTGGTGTTCGATGAGTGCTTATCAATAAATGTTAATATCTCAGGCGGCGTTTCCTTGGAAGATTCAAGGTCAATTTTCTCCGCAAATACATCAAACTTCACTGAGTTATTCTCAGAAATTGGAATACGGTAACCCGTGCCGATTTCGATAGAATCTGAGAAATATTCAGCGGTATCTGCGCGCGCAGAATCGACCTGCGTAGAATTCAAGTAAAAGCTTCGGCTCACGCCATCGACCGTATAATAAGGGTTGGTATAGCTTATTTGATAGACATCCGTCACATTAGAATTATCAAGCTTGATAGACAACTCACGCCCCGTGCCTAAAAAGTTGCGTTGGTTATAGCCCAACTGATAAATCACCCCCTCCACATCCGCATAACCCACGGCAAAGTTAATACTGCCTGTTGAGGCACGCTCATTCACTTTAACTTGTAAATCAACTTGATCTGGCACGCCAGGCACTGGAAAAGTATCAATCTCAACCGCTTCAAAATGCCCTAAACGTTGGATTCTTTCTTGCGAGCGGCGTACATCTTTTGCTGAAAAACGTGCGCCTTCTAGTTGACGTAACTCTCTGCGTATTACGTCATCTTGAGTGATGGTATTGCCTAAAATATTAATGCGGCGCACATATAAACGCGGCCCAGCCGTCACTTCAAATCGCACATCAACCAATTGTTCAGCTTCGTTGACATTCGGCACTGGATTCACAACCGCATTGCCAAAGCCTTTGTCTGACAACGCATCGCTGATGGTTTTACGCACATCACTGATGGCTTTTCTAGAAAATACGCTACCCGCTTTAACCAATGCCAATGGGCTTTGTGTATCAATGCCTAAGCTATCCGCGCCGATAATATCCAGCTTACCTGTTTTATATTGCGGGCCTTCAATCAAGCTGATGAATAAACTGATGTCTTGCTTATTCGGGCTAATGGTGACGTTGGTAGAGCGAATATCAAACTCAAAATAGCCTTGATCTGCATAAAATGAACGTAAGGTTTCTTGATCCCCTTCTAGTTTTTGCTTGGAATATAAATCTTTACG
>JAZGFQ010000215.1:0-4995 GCA_036479635.1 Arenicellales bacterium | reverse complement strand
TGCGCGCAGTAGGCTCAGTTGTTTGGGTGGAAGATGAGGCTCAAATAGATGTGGTGACGGCGGTCTCTGGCAGTGGGCCTGCTTATTTCTTTTATTTGATCGAGGCGCTGGAAAACGCTGCACTTGCGAATGGCTTAGATGCTGAGCAAGCTAAAATATTAAGTTTAGAAACAGCCTTCGGTGCAGCAAAACTCGCTTTGGAAAGTGATGTGGGGTCGGCAGAGTTACGGCAGCGTGTCACGTCTCCTGGCGGCACGACAGAAGCGGCGCTGTTGGTTTTTAATCAACATAAAACCAGTGATGTTGTCGCGGATGCTGTTTCAGCGGCGATGACGCGTGCGCAGGCCTTAGCGATTGAAGCAGCACAAGCTGAAGAGGGTTCATCATGAATGCAGTGCAAGACAGTGTCGGTTTCTTGATTGAAAGCGTATTTCAGCTTTTTATGCTATTTGTTTTGCTGAGGTTCTTATTCCAGCTACTAAAAGTAGATTTCCGCAACCCGATGGTCGCGCCGATCGTGAAGCTAACCCAAGCGCCTTTAGCGTGGCTAAGGCGATACGTGCCTGGTTTATGGGGCATTGATCTCTCGGCACTGGTTTTGTTGTTGATACTCGGTGTGGTGAAATTATTATTACTGAGCGTGATAAAGGGCGGCGCATTTAGTGTGGTGGGCGGTTTGGTATGGACGACCGCTTCTTTGCTTAACACCACTATTTGGATTTTCATTATCTCGATTTTTGCTCAAGCGATCATGAGCTGGTTTGCACCACGCCCTACGCCAATTACAAGTTTGTTAGGCGATATGACACGCGCCATTTTAAGCCCAATTAGGCGTTATTTGCCGGGTATGGCGGGCATCGATTTCTCGCCGATTGTGGCTTTTTTAGGTTTAAATTTTATACAAAAACTGATTGTTCAGCCGTTGTTTCATACTGCGATGCAGTTGATGTAATAGATATTGTTTATTTGACCGCATCGGAGCCTTAAGCGAACATCAAGTTCTTCACGAGTCTTCGACCTTGGCGAATCTCCGATCCTGGTGAAGCGTCGCCCTCGAGTATCGCCCTTGGATTGCCGCAGCGCTTAGCGGCTCGCAATGACCTATCGTATTGGTTTTAACCTTGCTTGATCAGCACCGGTGCAAGTTCAATCCGATTTTTAGCGAATAAAATCAATATGATTGCAGGCAAGCCTAATAAAGCTGTCATCAAGAAAAACTGGCTGTAACCCATGCTATCGACCATTGAGCCTGAATAACCGCCTAATATTTTAGGCAGAAGCGTCATTAATGAACTGAAAATAGCATATTGCGTGGCAGTGAATTGGATATTGGTTAAGGACGATAAAAAAGCAATAAAAGCGGCGCTGGCTAGCCCTGCTGAGAGGTTATCCGCAGATATTACGCCAATCAAGGCTAGTTTTGTCGGTGCGCTTCCCGCCAGTAGCATAAAGAGTAAATTACTGGCAGCGCCTAAGACTGCGCCTAATAGTAATATACGCATCACGCCATATCGAACCGAGAGTAAACCGCCTAATAAACCACCGAGAATCGTCATTAATAAGCCAAAAGATTTTACAATCGAGGCGATCTCAGTTTTGCTGTAGCCCATGTCTTGGTAGAACACGTTTGAAATCACGCCAAGCACGATGTCTGAGATGCGATACACGCTGATGAGCAGCAATAAAAATAAGGCCAGTTGCGCGCCGTAACGGGCGAAGAAATCTTTGATTGGGTCAACATAGACTGCCATGATGTGCTGATCTACCCAGCCAAAGTGAACCAATGTTTTTGCAACGATATAAGCCGAAACAACGGACAAGCCTAAACGTAATGTTTCAATAGCAACACTGGCTAAGGCTTTGTTTTGAACGAGTTGAAATAGGGACTCTTTAAGTTGGCTAAGTTCAGCGCTTAAGATATACGCCAAAATAAACGCCGCCACTAAACATGAAAATAAGCCCAGTAACGTGAGCGCGTGTTTGCGCGACAAGGATGCCTGCGCTGTTTTCTGTGGCATAGGTTCAGGAATGAGCAAAGTGGTGATGATGCCGACGACCATGCTGGCCGCCATTATACGATAAGCCCATTGCCATGCTTCATAATGATAATTGCCCATATCGGTGCCAAATTGATCGGCTAAATAAAGTGCGCCTGCGCCTGCGAGCAACATGCCAATTCGATAGCCCGTGATGTAAGTGGATGACATCAGGGCTTGCAGGGATGAATCAGCCGATTCAATTCGGTAGGCATCGATAACGATATCTTGAGTCGCAGATGAAAACCCGAGCGCGACGGCCGCTAAGGCCATCAAAGTTAAGCTATGCTGGCCTTGGGCTGGATCAACCGAGCTCATCCAGAATATGGCCGCAATGATGCATAACTGCGCGACCAATAACCAACTACGCCGGCGGCCTAAAAGTTTATTTAGCCAAGGCAGGGGCAGGGTATCCACCAAAGGCGCCCAGACGAATTTAAAGGAATAGCCCAGCGCTGCCCAGCTGAAATAGGTCACAGCAGAGCGCGCAACATCGGCCTCACGCAGCCATAAAGAGAGTGAGGAGAAAATCAATAAAATGGGTAAACCAGCGGAAAATCCTAGAAATAACATCGTGACCACGCGCGGATGCATGAAAGCGCGAAAAGTCTCTTTCCACTGAATAACTTCCTGAGTCGCTTCGGGCGTATTTGTGCTCATAGTGGTTTGTTGATGGTTAGTTTTGGGCTAATATCGAGAGAAATTAATTGGAAGATAAATGATGAATAACAATTATAAGGCAGAATTTTTAGATTTAGTTACGCAAAATAATATTTTGCAATTCGGTGAGTTTACACTGAAATCTGGCCGTATCAGCCCTTACTTCTTCAATGCAGGTTTGTTTGATACAGGTGGTTTGTTGTCAGCCTTGGCTGGTTTTTATGCGCAATGTATCGACGAGAACATTAAAACTGATTTTGTTTTATATGGCCCTGCGTATAAAGGTATTCCTTTGGCTGCGGCAACCTCAATCAAACTAGCTGAACAATGTGGGCGAGACTTACCTTATGCTTTTAATCGTAAAGAAGCTAAAGACCACGGCGAAGGCGGCTTGATTGTGGGCGCTGAGTTAAAAGGCGATATCGTCATCATTGATGATGTGATTACCGCAGGCACTTCAATTAGGGAATCGGTTGAGATCATCAAAGCACATGGCGCCACACCTAAAGCGGTGGTGATTGCAGTAGACAGACAGGAGCGTGCAGGAGATGCCAGTGTTTCAGCCGTGCAAGCCATTGAAGACGAATATGGCTTACCCGTATATTCGGTGGTGAATTTAGCGGATATCGTTAAGTTTAGCGAAGGCTCAAGCTTAGTGCCTAACCCAGAAGCCGTGAAGGCCTATCGCAAACAATACGGCGTGTAATACAGCGCTAGATGGTTGAGAAAAAACGCAGCCGTTTTATGATGAACTCATCATGAAACGGCCTTGTGAATCACTATATGTTAACGTTTAATAAGAAGTCGCGTTGGTGAGCCTTCTAAATACGAAGAACGCCAAGATATAACAAAGAATCGCGACGCACAGCGTGGCAGTGAAGCCAAAGAAAATCGATAGAATCACGCTCAAGAAGCCGCCAATGACGGTAAACACACCATTGATGCCCCAAGCCCAAGCAATGGCTTGTTTGGCATAAGGTGTTTCAGATACGCGCAACACACCCAATGGAAAAGCCATGCCAAGGAAAAAGGCAATCGGTAACACCATGGCCAGCGCGACTAACACCCGCATCATTTGTGAAGCTTGTAAGAAGTGATCAATCACCATAGGATGAATGACCAGCACAGTGATAGAGGTCACCATGATGCCCGCAAAGGGAACCCACCACTTTTTCCATGGCGTGATGCCAAAAGATTCAGAGGCTAAGCTACCAATGCCTGCGCCAATGAGATAACCAAAAATAACCGTGGTTAAACTATATAAAGGATAGCCAATCAAGCGCATGAACAGGTGGATAGAGACCAATTCAAATAAGATAAAGCCTAGGCCGAGTAAGCCGAAATAGGCCAGCGTAGGGGCTTTATTAGGCCAATAGGCGCGGCCTGCTTTGGAGAACAGCAAGGGGATGAGAATCACTAGCAAGGCAAACACTGACGCGCCTGCACCCACTACATATAAATGAATCACATCCATAGGTAAGCCCGCGATAATCTGCGAGTTTAAAAGCCTTGCAGTGGCGGTATCTAATAGCTTCTCTGGTATCGGGTCGATGTGTTGGCGCGATTTCCTGAGCAAGTTAAAAAATGGACGATCATCGGTGGTCGGGCGAATCTGATACGGTGAGCTTTCTAGATCTTCTTCAGTTAGATTCCCCGTGATTAAGCGCGTTTGTAATTCATTCTCATCAGCCTTTAAAGGGTTGATTTCTAGTCGTGCAGGGCGTAATAATTTACCGACTTCGTCTAATTCGGCTTTAGTCCATGGCGTCATCTTGACCATGAAGGTAGGCAAATTATCTTGAGTGTTCGGCACAATAAAGACCGCAACGTGTTTTTTGAAATCAGATTTCCCGGCAGCTTTCCAAGCGTTTGCCGCCGTGGCGAGCATGCGTGGATAAACGTGGTGGTTAATGTGCAACACGCCGTCGTATGTTAAGTGGCTGAAATACTCAAGATAGGCTTCTTGAGTTTGTAAATACGTTGGATTAATCGCAGTGCCACCTGAGGCAATGCTCGAGCTAGTATGGTTGCTCATGATTTGGATGATGTCGTATTTCTTATCCGTTGAGCGTAAGAAGCTACGGCCTTCACCGCGATGCACATTCACGTTCGGCAGGTTGAAAACATTGCCCGTATATTCAGCGTATTCGTTCTTACCTAAATCAACCACTTTGCCGACTAACTCAATGCCATCAACGTGCTTGGCGCCATAGGTTAAAGCGGCTTTCATTTCTTGGCCACCAGCACTGCCGATGACTAAGACTTCTTGGTCAGTGTCGCGTTTTAAATAATGCGAAGC
>JAZGFQ010000214.1:0-3809 GCA_036479635.1 Arenicellales bacterium | reverse complement strand
CGAGATTCCAATCGTGATGCTCACCACCAGCGCGGACGACCGAGATTTATCAGATGCCCTTCGCAATGGTGTAAAAGGTTATTTGCTGAAAGATATGGAGCCAGATGAGCTGATATCTTCTTTGCGCGATATCGTCGGTGGTAAAACCGTGGTTGCACCTGATCTAACCAGTGCTTTGGCGAATTTGGTTAAAGATGGCGATTCAGCAGACCCTAAAGTGGCTTCTTCTCCTTTTAGTAGCTTAACCCCGCGCGAGATGGAAATTTTATGCCATTTAGCGGAAGGCGAGAGCAATAAAGTGATTGCGCGTAATTTGAATATCTCAGATGGCACAGTTAAGCTTCATGTTAAGGCGATTTTGCGTAAGCTTGAAGTGCATTCACGCGTAGAGGCGGCGGTGATGGCCGTTGAAAGACGTTTATGTAATCGTAAGATTATGGATAACGTTTAATTCCCTATACAATATAAACACGAGGTGACATGATGAGTATTGATCGATTAGTTTTGGCTTTTGCAGGTGTGGTAATTTTATTATCACTTTGGTTAACCGCCAATGTGCATCCTAACTGGATGTGGTTGACGGCCTTTGTGGGCTTTAATTTGTTGCAATCTGCGTTCACGGGTTTTTGCCCATTGGCGAAGATACTCAAAGCCTTAGGTAAAAAGCCTGGTCAGGCGTTTGATTAAACTTTGATGCATCTAGCCAAAAGCTGCTCATTGGGCAGCTTTTTTTTGCTTTAAATTTTGCTCTGTCATTGCGAAGCACTCAGCGCTGTGGCAATCTTATGGCGACCCTTTGATAAGGACCGTAGATTCGTCCCGAGGCATAATGCACTTACTCGACACCTTTATGAGAACCCACTATGAGCCAATATAAACCCAGTGTTTGCCCGCACGATTGCCCTTCAGCCTGTGCCTTAGAAGTCGAATGTTTAGACGATGCCACTATCGGTAAAGTGCGCGGCGCAAAAGCGAATAACTACACGCAAGGGGTGCTCTGCACTAAAGTAGCGAACTATGCCGAGCGCGTGCATCACCCCGACCGCTTAACCGTGCCATTAATGCGCACAGGCCCTAAAGGCAGTGGTGAATATACGCCGATTAGCTGGGATGCTGCGATGACGCGCGTTGCCGAGGAATTTCAAAAAGCCACGGATGAACACGGCGCGGAATCGGTTTGGCCGTATTATTATGCGGGCACGATGGGTGCGGTTCAGCGTGATGGCATATTACGCTTAAAAAATGCGTTTGGTTATTCAGGCATGGATAAAACCATTTGTACTATTAATGCGTATGCAGGCTGGAAAGCTGGTGCGGGTAATGTGCGCGGCGCAGATTCTCGCGATATTATTAAAAGTGATTTGATCGTGATTTGGGGCTGTAATGCGGTGGCCACGCAAATTAATTTTATGAAGCACGTAGCGCAGGCAAAACGTGATCGAAACACCACCGTGGTAGTGGTTGACCCATCGACCACAGGGACGGCAAAAAAAGCAGATATTCACTTGGCCTTAAAACCGGGCACAGATGGCGCGCTGGCAGCGGCGATGATGCATTGCTTGTTCAGGGATGGCTTAGCAGATTGGGAGTATCTCAATAAAATGACGGACGACCCGCAAGGTTTAGAGGCATCACTTAAAGATAAAAACCCAGAGTGGGCAGCAGATATTACTGGTTTAAGCATTGAGGCGATCGAAAGTTTTGCAGCCTTGTACGGTAACACGCAACGTAGTTTTATCCGCTTAGGCATTGGTTTTTCGCGTAGTCGAAATGGTGCGCCAAACGTCCATGCGGTCAGTTGTTTGCCTGTTATTACGGGGGCTTGGCAACATCCTGGCGGCGGTGCCTTATTGGGCATGTCGGGTATTTTTAAACTAAACACGGCCAGCATTGAAGGCACTGATTTATCAGAAAGTACGGCGCGTGTACTGGATATGTCGCGCGTTGGTGCGGTGTTATTAGGCGAGGCAGTAGCCCTTAAAAACGGCCCGCCCGTTAAAGCTATGCTGATTCAAAACACCAACCCGATGGCGGTTGCACCTGATTTAAACAAGGTTTACGAAGGCTTTGCGCGGGAAGACTTATTCGTGTGTGTGCACGAGCAGTTTATGACTGAAACCGCCAAGATGGCAGATATTATTCTGCCTGCCACCATGTTTGTTGAGCACGATGATATTTATACTTCTTATGGGCAAACCCATTTACAAGTATCTCAACCCATTATTTCACCCTTAGCAGAATGCCGTTCTAATCATGAAGTAATTTGCGATTTAGCTAAGCGTTTAGGCAGTGAGGAGGCGAGTTTTTCAGTCAGTGCTAAAGATTTAATTAAAGACGCATTGGCGGCTTCAGAGGGTTATCCGAATTATGAGGCGCTGATTAAAAATAAATGGTTTGATTGCTCGGTGGATGTGGATATGCAATTTAAACATGGCTTTGATTGGCCAGATAAGAAATTTCGTTTGAAGCCCGTTTGGTCTGATGTGGGTGATGATTTCGAAGGTATGCCAGAGTGGCCGGGACATTGGGCGGTGACGGAGACGGCCACTGCAGAAAAACCTTATCGATTAACCACGCCTCCCGCGCGGCGCTTTTTAAATAGCAGTTTTACGCAATCGCCTAGTTCACTAAAAACTGAAATTAGGCCAGCTTTACGCATTCATCCGAACGATGCTAACGCTGAAAATATTCAAACAGATCAGTTAATCGAGATTGGAAATGATTTAGGTGTGGTCACATTACATGCGAAAATCACCGACACCACTCTTGAAGGTGTATTAGAAGTGCGTGGCGTTTGGCCCGGTGATGCCTTTGAAGGCGGCGTGGGTATTAATGCTTTAATCAGCGCCAAGCCTGCCCAACCTTGCGGCGGCGCGACTTTCCACGATGCTGCGGTGTGGCTCAAGCACGCTTAGTTTTAAATTTTATAACGTAAACAATCATGATGCGACAAAAAGCCTTTATCAAACCTTTATTATTAATCATCCTAGCGTTTGCTGGCGCCTATGGTGGCGGCTGGTTGTACCAATGGCAGAATGAGAATAAAAATATCGTCGCAGAATATGCGGGCTATACGGGCGGTGATTTCACTTTGCAAGGCTTAGAGGGTGATGTTTCATTGCATGATTATCAAGGGCGCGTTAGCTTGATTTATTTTGGTTATACCTTCTGCCCCGATGTTTGTCCCACTTCCTTAGCTGTGATGGGCGAGGCGATGAAAATACTGGAAGATGAGCACGCAGTAAAAGGGTTCTTAATCAGCGTCGACCCAGAGCGTGACACCCCAGAAATCTTAGCAGAATACGCGCCTTATTTTCATCCAGAAATTAGCGGCGTAACCTCTAGCGCGCCACGAATTTTAGAAGTCGGCACGCGTTATGGGGTGTATTACAAAAAAGTTGAGCGCGAGGAGGGAAAGGATTATTTGATGGATCATACCTCAAGAATTTATCTGGTCGATCAGCAAGGCAAGCTTGCGGGCGTGATTAACCACGGTGCTACGCCGCAAGCAGTGGTTGAGCGGGTTCGGGATTTATTGTGAGGATATTGAGAAAACGCTGTGATGCTAGGCTTGACCCTCATACTCTTCTAATTACTCAGAGAGTGGGTGCATTTTGGAGTAGAATTCACCTTGGGGTGCTTATTAGGCCGAGACCGTAAGAAGAAAAAGCTAGGGTCGAAGTGGAGCGTACTGAATAAAACGGACACTTTATAATGGGGTAAATCTCCAGGAGTGTCAAAATGAGTAAAAGAAAAACGTTCAGCAAAGAGTTCAAATTAGAAGCCTTGAGGCAGCTTGAGTTAGGCGA
>JAZGFQ010000213.1:0-2631 GCA_036479635.1 Arenicellales bacterium | reverse complement strand
TCTACTTCTTGGGCGCTGGCACCGGGGAAGGGGATGAAGACATTGGCGAAAGTCACGTTGATTTGGGGCTCTTCTTCGCGTGGTGTCACTATAATGGCAAAGATGCCCAGCAAGACACCGACGATTGCGATTAAGGGCGTGATTTCTGTGTTGAGAAAAGCGGCAGCAATGCGCCCTGAGATTCCCATTTCTTTAGCATCGCTCATGATTAATGCGCCTGTTCAGAAGCTGCGTGCTGAGCTTTTTGAGTGATTAATTGCTTGACCGCTGCAATCGGGTCTTTGGCGATTTTTTCATCAAGCACCAAGCCAGATAACACTTTAACCATCGCGATACCTTCGCTGTTGACATGTTGATTGCCAATACTAATACGCCTCAAACGGATGCTGTCGTCTTCAAGTACATACACTCCAGTAAGTTCGCTGCGAATAAAAACAGCCGATTGCGGAATGAGTAAATTTAAATCAGGCGTAGTTTTAAAGGCGATTTTCGTCAACATGCCTGGGTAAATATTAGCTGTGTTGACGGGGATATTTACGCGAACAGTGACGCTATTACTTTGCAAATTCGCAAAAGGAAAAACCGTGACATCATTGCTGTGAATACGCAAGCCGTTATCTTGCACGATATCCACACCTTTTTCAGCATTAATGAGCTGAGCAAAACGGTTAGGAACTTCGGTTTTCACCCGCAGAGCGGCGGTTGAAAAACCCGACATTAAAGGCGCGCCTGGGCTAACGGTTTCGCCTAATTCGACTAACCTTGCCGTGACGATGCCGCCATAAGGCGCGCGAACGACAGTGTAATCAAGTTGTTTTTGGGCTTGATCACGCGCAGCGAGGGCGGTTTTTAAATTGGCCTGAGCCGTGCTGAGTGCGCTGCTGGCATCATCAAACTGCGCCTTAGAAATAGTTTGTGATGCGTGTAGCTTTTTAAAGCGCTCAAAGTTATTTTTCGCTAAGGTGAGCTGTGAACGCGCTTGACTCACTGCGGCGGCGGCTTGCGTGGCGCTGGCGCTTTGCTCGTTATTGCTAATTTTAATTAAGATGTCATCTTTCTCAACATTGTCATCGATATCAAAATTGATTTCAATCACGCGCCCAGCGGTTTGGGCAGAGACCGTGGTTTGATTAACGGCTTCTACAACGCCATCGAACAATCTCTCTTGGTCGCGCGCGTGTTGCGAGACGGTAAAGCTGTCTAATGAATCGGCTACTGAGGCATGGCTGATGGGCAACGCAATGAATAAAGCGAGCAAGGCAGAACGGTAAGTGCGTGTTTTTGAAGACATCATTAGCAATCATTAATATATAAGCAAATTATTATATTGCTTCTTGGGTGCTAAAAGCAAGCGTAAATATTATTTTTTTATCAGCACATAAAGTGCACCTGTGCCGCCATCGTGATCGGGTGCTGAGCAATAAGCTTTCACACTGGCAAAGGTTTTAAGATGTTCAGCGCAGAAGTTCTTTAAGACAGGGCCTTCTGTAGAGCGTAAACCCTTACCATGAATGAGTAATAAACAATTCAAACCTGTTCGTGGTAATTGTTCGATTGCTTTGGCAATTTTTACGCTCGCTTGATCAAGCGTATAACCATGTAAATCTAAAATGTCATCCACGGGGTAACGTGTGCCTTTTTTAAGTTCGCGAAGGATTTTCTTTTGTAAGCCTTGGCGCAAGAAAAGCAAGTGACTGGCATCGTTTTCATGCGTAAAGCCATCCGTAGAGACGGCAACAGCAGGCTTTATATCATCTTGAGTGAAGGCCGCCGATTGAAACGCACGTGCTTCAATGGCGCGTTTGATGCTGGTTTTTGAGGCAGGTTTAGCATTTGAATGCGACTGTAGGTCATCTTTATTCAGGGGCTTAACGCCTCCCATAGCGCTTTTAAAGTCAATATCATCATCCATTGTGATCTCTCAGATTTGCCTAGACATGTAAACACTGTTTGGGTCTTTAGTATAAGCGGCAAAAGGTGGGCAGGGTGTAAACCCATATTTAGTATATAGGTGACGCGCGGGTGCGAAAAAATCCATTGAGCCAGTCTCTAGGTTTACTGTCTGATAGCCTTTGTCTTGACAGGTTTTCAGTATATGTTCCAGTAAGGTGGAAGCAACCCCTTTGCCCCGAGCTGACGATGCAGTGCGCATAGATTTTATTTCTGCTTCAGACTCATTCAATGCTTTTAAGGCACCGCAACCGACGAGTGTGTTTTTTTGCCACACAGACCAAAATGTGATGTCGGTTTTTTTTAAACCCGCTAAGTCCAGAGCATGTCTACTCTCTGGCGGAGAGACCAACATCATATCTTTCATGTGCGCTTCCAAGAAACAGATAATCTCTGAACCTGATAAATCATCAACCTTGATTTTCATTAAAAGCGCCTAAAAGTTCTGCTTGGAGCTTATTCCAAGGTTTTCAAATAACGTTCAGCATCCAGCGCCGCCATACAGCCCGTGCCGGCGGAAGTCACCGCTTGGCGATAAACATGATCCATGACATCACCCGCAGCAAACACACCCGCTTTTGAGGTTTGCGTTGCATCGCCTTGTAAGCCGCCTTTGGTGGTTAGATAACCGCCAGCCATATCGAGTTGATCTTTGAATATGCCAGTGTTGGGGCTGTGGCC
>JAZGFQ010000212.1:0-14692 GCA_036479635.1 Arenicellales bacterium | reverse complement strand
CGATTGTCTAGGCTTATTTGTGTCGTTCATTTTTAAATTTACACACAAAACAAACGCCTCAGAATCATCATGCTCAAATTGATTTTTTACCGCGCGTTAAATAATCCTTGGTCGACATCTCCCATAGTCTACTGGCCGTGCGCTTAAAAGGGCGGTCAAGATGTGAGCCAATATATAAGCTATCAGGGGGCTTAGCTGCTGAAACCAACAAATTCACGCCGTAATCATAAGCTGTATCGATCAAATTGATAAAACGCCGTGCGGCGGCATCATCATCCGCGCCCAGCTCTGGCACGTTCGAGACAATAATGGTGGTGAACTGATTTGAAAGCTGAATGTAGTCTTTTTGTGAACGATAGGTTTGGCATATCGCTTTGAAATCAAACCATGCCACATCATCCACTGCGCTGATCGCCTCTATCGGCCGCCCTGCAATCATCAGTGTTGTTGGGCTGGGCGAAGGCAGGCCAGTGAGCTGTTTATGACAATGCTGCAAGCCTGCATCAGCGGCATCATCTAATGGTGAATAATAAATCTCTTCACACACCCATGCTTGCTTACGAAAATCTTTATTGCCTTTAACATTCACCACCCGCGAGTTTTGATTGATTAATTCGATGGCAGGTAGGAAATGATCGCGCTGAATACCTTGCTGATACAAACCATCGGGCGCGATGTTTGAGGTCATCACTAACACTACGCCTTGCTGGTATAAATGCTTGAGCAGCTGATGCAAAATCATCGCGTCCGCGATGTCGGTGACCATAAACTCATCAATGCAAAGTAATTGATTCTTGCTCGACACCAGCTTTGCCACATGCTTCAGTGGGTCTTGTCTATCCGCTAACTGGCCGTTTTGCTCATGCACCCATAGCATGAATCGGTGAAAATGGATGCGCCATTTAAACTTGGTTTGCACCGATTCAAAAAACAAGTTCATTAAATGCGTTTTACCGCGCCCAACACCGCCCCAGATATACACACCCTTCGGCGCTTGGTTTTTTGGGTTACGGGTCAACCATTTACTCAGCGCGTTTTTATCTTGCGGATGATATTGCGCTAAGTCTTCACGCAAATCAGACAAAGCCGCTACTAAATCTGCCTGCTCAGCATCTGCTTGCATTTCGCCTAAGGCAACTTGTGCCTCGATCATTTCTTTAAAGTTCATCACTCACTTCTAGGGGTGATCCAGGCATGATTTGCTCAAAGCTCTCCAGCAAAGTGTATTCATCATGCCGCAAGGCATCGCGAGAGGAATCAGGCAAGGCAATGCCGAATAAATATTGAATACCAAATTTTTGCGCGCAATCTAATACGCTAAAACTGTCATCAATAAACACACTGGTTTCGGGCTTGAAATCATGGTTCTTCTGCAAGGTTTGCCAAGATTCAATGGCTTCTTTTGCATGGCCTAACGAATGTGAAGTAATGGTTTTATCAAACGCACCGGTTAAGCCCGTTTTCTGCATTTTCAAACCTAAAGTGTCTTCATGTGCATTGGTGAACAACACTAATTCTTTGCCTGCGGCCTTTAGACCATCTAAAAAAGGCAACACATGCGGGCGCGTTTGAATGAGGTGCGAGACTTCCTGCTTCAGTTCAATGATGGGTAAATCTAATTCATTAGACCAAAAATCCGTGCAATACCAAGACAACTGCCCGCGCAATGCCTGCATTTTAGGGAACAGCACTTGTTTAGCAGCTTCAACGCTGATGTTATGCAACTCAGCATAACGCATCGGCACGTGATTCAACCAGAAATGATTATCAAAGCGCAAATCTAGTAAGGTGCCATCCATGTCTAAAAACACGGTATCAATGTTATTCCAATCGATCATTTAAGGCTCAGCGTAGATTCATGCGTGGTGGTGTAAAGTGATGTGTATATTTGCCAGATAATGATTTAAATGCAAGCTCAAATTATCCTTAATACCCGATCTTATTATTCCAGTCTTAGACCAAAATCCAGCTTGAGCTTAATGCTTTTGCTATTAAGCTTCCTCAGCGCCTGTACGAGTACGCCTAGCGCTAAGCCAGAGAGCCAATATTATACGCTGGAAATTCAAAAAGATATTTCACTCAAAGCAGTGCAGCAAACGATTTATCTATCAAATGGCGCACTTGGAAAAGGTGGGCGATACGACACTTACTGTAAGTTACGCACGCGCAATGATACCAAGAACCCACGCGTGATTAAATCAGGGCATTATGCTGTTAAGCGCATTACGCGCCGTATAGTGCAAGACGACGTCACACTCATGCCCGTTTTCTTACGGCAATATCGATTTTCCGATCATCCATTTTCTGATCCCATATTAGATCAAGAAAACGTGTTTAGCGTCACGCGCATACAACTCGAAGACGATCAAAATACGCTCACTTGCTTTCAAGAATATGATGCTTGGTTTAGCGCGCAAAATATAAGCCTTGCGCAGATCAACCAAAGCTTAGGCGATTGGGCGAAGCTATCTGTTGTTAGCGCTTTAAAATAATGATGTTGGTATCCACGTTCTGACCTTCTACAAATACAAAATCAGCGAGGTTAATCGAGTTTGCAGAGGCACCACCGTATAACGTCGTCCAATCTTCACCGTCAAATAAATCATATAAGAACATCGTGCCTGAAGGCGTAATGCGCCCTTGCAACCTGCCCGCCACGCCCGTATTCGGCAATGAAGTTTCGATAATAATCTTATCACCTGTATGCGTAATTACCGCTGACATTGGTGAATAACCGCCGTGTAGGTTACGGTAATACCCTTGCCAAGTATCTCCATTCATATCCGGGCCTATCAGCGGCTCAACCACCACAATAGGGTCTTTTTGGCCGCCGCCCGAGCTAGAGCCTGGCTTATTATCTCCGCACGCGGTAAGTATAAATAAAGAAAAGAGTACAACCCAAAACTTAAAATTGTGATATCTGAAAAATTGCATGGCTTTTATTAAAGTGTGATAGTGAATCGCTGTAAAAACAGCTGATAAAAATTAAGCGCGCCGATTTTAATCGATTCGCCTTAGCTCTGCCAGTGATGTTCCTCAGAACTAAGCACTGAAGAATCGCCTTAATTCGCGGCATTTGCCCACATCAATGCTACAATTCTCAGCTTAATAAACGTATTCTGCCAGCACTATTCCTTAAATTAGTATGTCTTACGCCCAAAAAGTTCTCACGATTAACGATGATCTACCGATTCGCAGTGATTTACCTGTGCACAGCGGCAAGGTGCGCTCAGTTTATTGGTTAACCGCCGCTGATAGCAAACGTCTAATTGAAACACGCGGATACGCCGTTGCACCTGATTGCGAATTAGGCCTAATGGTCATCAGTGATCGGCTATCTGCTTTCGATTGTATTTGGCATGCAGAAGATGGCTTAAATGGTGTGCCCGGCAAAGGCGCCGCGTTAAATGCCATTTCCAACCATTGGTTTGATTTATTCAAACAACAGGGCTTGGCTGACAGCCATATTTTAGATATTCCCCACCCCTTTGTTTGGATCGTGCAAAAAGCCAAACCGCTTAAAATTGAAGCCATTGCACGCCAATACCTAACCGGTTCAATGTGGCGTGCCTATGAAAAAGGTGAACGCGAATTTTGCGGTATTCGCATTGCAGAAGGTTTAAGCAAAGATCAACGCTTACCAGAATTACTCATCACGCCCTCCACCAAGGGCATTTTACGCGGCATTCCTGATGTGCCTGAGGCCGACGACGTGAACGTCTCACGGCAAAATATCAGCGACAACTTCACCGCTTTTAACTTTGAGCAAGCCGAAGATATTGCTACTTATGAGCGCCTGCTCAGCGAGGGCTTTGATGTCATTCAAAACGCAATGAAAAACATCGACCAGATTTTTGTCGACACCAAATTTGAATTTGGCTATATCAAAGATGCGCAAGGCAAATCAAAACTCATTTATATGGATGAGATTGGCACGCCCGATTCTTCACGCATCTGGGATGCAAACGCCTACGCACAGGGCAACATTATTGAAAACTCCAAAGAAGGCTTTAGGCAGTTTTTGTTAGGCCACGTGCCTGAAGCAGATGTGTTATTAAATAAAAATCGCATGGCTGAACGCTTACAACTCGCTCAAGACACCACCCTGCCAGCCAGTGCCATGCTCAATGTTTCCAGCACTTATTTAGACATTGCCGAGAAAATTACGGGTACGCGCCCGATTGTGCCGCTAGACCCACGCGCTGAGATTATTGAAACACTGGCAAGGGAATATCAGCTGATTCAGTGAAAAATCTTTAAATGGTTATGCACTTATTACTTAAATTCACCTTATTCATATAACTTAACAACACAGCAATGGTGATTTTGTCTCAATATAATTAAACCGTAATTTATAAGTTCGAAAATTTAATAACTATAACGGACTAGCACTTTGCTTAGCCAATTCATTAAGTGTTTCATTGATGAGCGTCTGGTAGGGTATGCCGCGCCTTAAGGCTAGAGATTTAATCCGCGATAAATTACGCTCTGGCACTGCAATGGTGATACGCTCACGCTTACCATTAATCGTCACACGCGCTGATTTTTGCCATTTATCTGTTATATTTTCATCTCCATTCTTTTCACTTACGGAAACAAAATCACCCGATTCAGAGGCTAAATAATATTTATATTCCTCATGAGTATCGAAATCTTGTCGATTCAATACAGGCGGTAAATTGGATTTATTCATAATCATCACCTTTAGTTAAATATTGGCGCGTCGCCACTCTAGACGGAAACAAGGTTTTAAAAAATATCGACGCCTCATCTTCCACATATGGCACAACATAGGCATAAGTTTCAATTTCAACAATGAGTTCACGCTGATGCTGGTATTTAGAGTTTGCATGTTGCCGATCAGCGATCAATTTTTTTTGATCCATCGCAATAATAATCTCTTCAAAACCAATGCCGTGCCGATGGCGTAATTGCTCGCTTTTCGCTTCACTCCAGTAAATTGGCTTACCCATATCTCTATGATATGTATTTAATACGTATTGTCAACCCTACTTATTCTCGATGAAATAATCATCATCCAGAATATGATTAAAATATAAGCAGGGTTTAATTGCCGCATCAATTCTAGCCGGCCCGAGACACATAATTTAACGCTAATAACTTGAGAAAAACCTGTTTCACGCGTACCATTGCGCCCTTAATTTTCAATGTCTAAAGCTCATGTTTAGTGGAAGTATGGTTGCGTTGGTTACCCCAATGCTCGAAGACGGTCGCGTAGATTACCCTGCGTTGGAAAAACTAGTCGAATTTCATATCGAAAACAAAACCGATGCCATTGTTTCGGTGGGTACCAGCGGGGAATCTGCCACGCTCAGCCATGATGAGCACGCAGATGTGATTAAACAAACATTAAGCTTTGCCAATGGGCGCGTACCCATCATTGCAGGCACGGGTTCAAACAGCACCGATGAAGCCATTGAATTAACCGCACGCGCGCAAAAAGCGGGCGCGGATGCCGCCTTGTTAGTAGTGCCTTATTACAACAAGCCTGAACAGCACGGCTTGTATTTACATTTTGAAGCCATTGCTAAAGCGGTAAATTTCCCACAAATTTTATATAATGTGCCAGGCAGAACAGCGCGTAATTTAGACAACAGCACCGTTATCCGTTTAGCAGATATCAGCAACATTGTTGGCATTAAAGATGCCACTGCCGATATTGCTGCAGGCGCAGAACTGATTGCGAATACTGCCGATGATTTTCATGTGATTTCTGGAGATGACCCAACCACATTGGCATTGATGTCTGTCGGCGGTAAAGGCTGTATTTCCGTCACGGCTAATGTCGCACCGCGCGCCATGCATGATATGTGCGCTCATGCTTTAGTGGGTGATTTCGCGGCCGCATCGAAAATCAATCAAAGCTTGATTCCACTACACCGAGACTTATTTCTAGAGGCCAACCCTATCCCTGTGAAATATGCAGTTGCAAAACTAGGCCTGATGAGCGAGGCAATTCGCCTTCCAATGACCCCCTTAAGCACCCAGCATCATGGCGCGGTTGATGCGGCGATGCAGCACGCAGGCCTTATTTAATTATCGTAAAGGCGGTGTTTATTTATCCGCCTTCTTTTCATCACGCCTTACATTTTAGGCGCGTTCATTGTTCCACCAATCAAATCCTAACATCATGATTAGCTTCTCTGGCGCATCCGCACTTTCTAATTTCAGACGGGCGAAAATGCTGCTCGCGCTACAAACTGTTTGCCCACAATGCAGTGATGTCAGCGCGCGTTATATTCACTTCGCTGATGTTAATGCACCACTGGATAAAAACGAACATGCCATTTTAGAGAAGTTGCTCAAATACGGTCCGAGTTTAGATAAGCATACGCTCGAACATGCCACAGAATTCTTAAGCATACCCCGCATTGGCACCATCACGCCGTGGTCAACCAAAGCCACAGACATTGCCAAGCATTGCAGCCTAGATAAAGTGCTACGTTTAGAGCGCGGTATTTTATGGCAGCTTACGCATGATGATGACCTTCAAGACGACGTTTTATTTGAGCAAATTAAAACGGTATTGATCGACCCAATGACCGAAACCTTGCTGGCGAATCCAGGCACTGATTTAAGCCAAGCCAGCCAGATTTTTGACCACGCCGAGCCCGCGCCATTTAAAACCATTGATATTCTAGGCGGCGGCATTGACGCTTTGCGTGCGGCGAATCAAAGTTCAGGCTTTGCGCTTTCAGATGAAGAACAACATTACTTGGTAAATCAATTCACTGCCTTAAATCGTAACCCTAGCGACACCGAATTAATGATGTTCGCGCAAGTGAACTCAGAGCATTGTCGGCACAAAATTTTTAACGCAGACTGGACGATAGACGGCGAAGCGCAATCACGCTCTCCGTTTAAAATGATTAAACACACGCACGCCGAGAACGGTGCAAACACTTTAGTGGCGTATCACGATAATGCTGCGGTCATCAAAGGCGCGACCGCCAAACGCTTTTTCCCAAATGCGGATGGCAAGCAATATGAATATTCTGAAGAAGCCATTCACATTGCCATTAAAGTCGAGACCCATAACCATCCTACGGCCATTTCACCGTTTCCCGGGGCTGCCACAGGCGCAGGCGGCGAGATTCGCGATGAAGGTGCAACCGGTAGAGGCGGCAAACCTAAAGCAGGTTTAGCGGGTTTTAGCGTCTCGCATTTGCGACTGCCTGATATGCCGCGAAGCTGGGAGCAAAGCTTATCTTCTCCGTCTCGAATCGCCGAACCTTTGCAAATTATGCTTGAAGGGCCAATTGGTTCTGCTGCTTTTAACAACGAATTTGGTCGGCCAAATTTATGTGGTTATTTCAGAACCTTTGAACACAGCACCGTGGCAGATTCTGCTGAGAAAACATCAAGGCGTGGCTATCATAAACCCATCATGCTAGCGGGCGGCTTAGGCAATATTCGTGAACAACATATTGATAAAATAGAATTTGATGCTGGTGCAGTTTTAATTGTTTTAGGCGGGCCTGCGATGTTGATTGGCCTTGGCGGTGGCGCAGCTTCAAGCATGGCCAGTGGTGCCAGCAGTGAAGATCTAGATTATGCCTCTGTGCAACGTGGCAACCCTGAAATGCAGCGACGCTGCCAAGAAGTCATCGATACTTGTTGGGCGATGGGCGATGACAACCCGATTCTATGGATACACGACGTTGGCGCAGGTGGTTTATCAAACGCCCTGCCTGAATTGGTGGAAGATTCTGGCCGCTCCGGGCATTTTAATTTACGCGACATTCTTAACGATGACCTCAGTATGTCGCCCATGCAGATTTGGTGCAATGAATCTCAAGAACGCTATGTCATGGCTGTTTCACCTGATCGCCAAGCTGATTTCGAAGCGATGTGTACGCGCGAGCGTGCCTTATATGCCATTGTTGGCATGGCGACAGATGATAAAAAACTGGTACTAGAAGATACGTACTTCAACACCAATGGAGCAGATCAGCCGCACCCCATCGATTTACCGATGGAAGTATTGTTTGGCCTGCCGCCAAAAATGTCGATAGATGCCACGCGGCTCGCGCCCGAGAAACTAGCGCTTAACTTGCCTGATGAAAGCATTGAGCATGCAGTATTAAATATACTACGCCACCCCACAGTGGCGGATAAAACTTTCTTAATCAGCATTGGAGACCGCAGCATTACTGGCCTCATTGCACGCGAGCAAATGGTTGGCCCATGGCAAGTGCCCGTGGCCGATGTGGCTGTCACTTTAAGCAGTTTTCATGCCAACACAGGCGAAGCGATGGCCTTAGGCGAGCGCACGCCTTTAGCCTTACTCGATGCACCCGCTAGCGGACGCATGGCGATTGGTGAAGCCTTAACCAACATTGCTGCTGCGAATATCAGCAATATCAAAGACATTAAATTATCGGCTAACTGGATGGTGCCTGCGGGCGAACCTGGCGAGAATGCTAACTTATACGATACCTGCCACGCGATTGCGATGGAACTATGCCCTACACTGGGTGTTTCCATTCCTGTGGGCAAGGACTCAATGTCGATGCAAACCGTTTGGAATAGCACAGATGAAAAACAATCGCATAAAGTCGTCGCGCCGTTATCTTTAATTATGACTGCTTTTTCACCTGTTAACGATGCCCGCAAAACGCTTACACCTGAAATTCAGCGTCAAGAAGATACTTCACTTTGGTTGCTTGATCTAGGTGCAAACCAGAATCGTCTAGGCGGTTCAATTTATGCACAAACGCATGGCCAACTCGGTGATACGCCACCTGATGTAGACGACCCTGCGCTTCTAAAAGGCTTATTTAATTTCATCCAAGCAGCGAATGAGCAAGGCTTATTATTAGCCTACCATGATCGTTCAGATGGCGGCTTGATCGCTGTCTTATGTGAAATGGCGTTTACTGCACGTTGTGGCCTTGCCATTGATTTAGGCAACAATATTGAATCTTCAGAAGCGATCTTATTCAATGAAGAATTAGGCGCAGTGGTACAAGTTTCAAACCAGCATGGAAATGCGCTTGAGATCTTGGCCAAGCAACACGGCATTGCACATTGCTTGAGCAATATTGGCCAGCATACTGATGACTATCAGATCAACATTTCACATCAAGGCAAGCCAATATTGAATGCCTCACGCGTAGATTTACACCGTGCATGGTCTGAAACCACTTATAAAATGCAATCACTGCGCGACCATCCAGACTGCGCACGACAAGAATATGATCGCATTGTAGACACGCAAGATTCAGGCTTGTTCGCCAACACCACCTTCACGCTAGATGCCCCTATGATCAACACAGGCACTGCGCCTAAAATGGCGATTCTGCGCGAGCAAGGCGTAAACGGCCAGATTGAAATGGCAGCTGCTTTTGACCGTGCAGGCTTTGATGCCATCGACGTGACCATGAGTGATCTCGCTGAAGGCCGCCAGACATTAGATAACTTCCAAGGTTTTGTCGCTTGCGGTGGTTTTTCGTTTGGTGATGTTTTAGGCGCAGGCGAAGGTTGGGCGAAATCAATTTTATTTAATCAGAACTTGCGCACACAATTTGAAACTTATCTTGCCTCTGAAAACAATCTAGCCTTAGGCGTGTGTAATGGTTGCCAAATGCTTGCTTCGTTAGCCGAGATTATTCCTGGCACAGAAGATTGGCCGCACTTCGTGCGTAATCGCTCGGAGCAATTCGAAGCGCGTTATGTGATGACTGAAATCATTGAAAGTCCTTCGGTGTTCTTAAAAGGCATGGCGGGCAGTCAAATACCCGTTGCGGTTGCGCATGGTGAAGGTTTGGCTGAATTCTCTTCGGCGGATGCTGCCAAAAACTTCATGGCCTCTGGCCGTATTGGCATGCGCTTTGTTGATAATGCAGGCGCAGTCACTGAACAATATCCAGCCAATCCTAACGGCTCACCTAAAGGCATTACAGGCATTACCAACGATTCAGGTTTAGTGACGCTCATGATGCCACACCCTGAGCGCACTCAACGCACGGTTAACCATTCTTGGGCACCGAAAGATTGGAGCGAACTCAGCCCATGGATGCAATTATTTTTCAACGCTCGCAAACACTTTAACTAACCTTTTTTATTATGGCAACTCGTTTTACTTTTGGCTCTTTCTTGGTTCGACTCATCGCAGCCTTTGCACTAGTCATCGCCACTTACAACCCCATCAAACCTTATTCGTTTTATGAATGGGCAATTACGCCTGCCATGCAAAACCTCGAAAATTTCAGCGTGCTACACGGCTTTATTAGCGTGGCATTGTTAATCGCTTGGGTAATTTTCCTGCGCGCCACTTCGCGTTCATTAGGCTTTTTTGGCATCATGCTCGCCGCCGCCTTTCTCACCATGTTGGTGTGGCTATTGGTCGATCAGGGCTGGGTTTCTTTAGAAGGCAGCCATACTTTAAATTGGATTATTATCGCTGCCGTCAGTGCCTTACTAGCCACTGGTTTATCTTGGTCGCATATCCGCCGTCGTATGACGGGGCAGTTAGATGTGGATGAGACGGATGATCATTAACACTTCAAAAATTTAAGCCCGCAACACTACTAGATCTCAAAATCTAACTGTCGCCAAGCCTCGTACACCACAATCGCAACGGTGTTCGATAAATTCAAGCTGCGGTTATTTTTCTGCATAGGCAGTGTGAGCTTTCCCGCTTGCGCTTCATCATTGCGAATTTCATCCGCCAGCCCTTTGCCTTCTGAACCAAACACCAAAGCATCACCTGATTGAAATTTAAAATCTGAATAGAGCATTTGATGATGCGTGGAAAGGGTTGTCCAGCGTTTAAACCCTGCCGCGTCTAGACATGCCTGCCAGTTTGGCCAAACAGTTACCGCAGCGAGATCGGCGTAATCCATGCCTGCACGGCGTAATTGTTTCTCATCTAACTGAAAACCCAGCGGTTCAATCAAATGTAAGTGGCAACCTGTGTTGGCGCAGAGGCGAATAATATTACCCGTGTTAGGCGGGATTTCAGGCGCAACTAAAACGATATGGAACATGGGTTTCGCTTTAATCGTTAAAACGGCTTAACGATCACCATCGCTAAAATCGCTAATAATAAAAACACGGGCAGCTCATTCATCCAACGGTAAAAGGTGTGGCCGTGGTTATTTTTATCGGCTTTAAAATCGTTGGTCACTTTAATGCACCAACCATGATAGGCCAATAATACCCCAACCAAAGTAATTTTCACTGTCAGCCATGTGCCGCTAAAACCATAGCCTAACCACAGCCAAGTACCGAGTAAAACCGCGATGACTGCGCTTGGGGTCATGATACCCCAAAGCAGTTTTCGTTCCATTACTTTAAAGCGGTCTCGACTAATTTTATCGTCGCTCATCGCGTGATAAACGAACAACCTTGGCAGATAGAAGATACCTGCGAACCATGCAATCACGGCAAAAACATGAAAAACTTTAATCCATGGATACATGATAAATGCGCTTAGAAATAACTAGTGCGAGCAGCCTGCACCGTGAATATGCCCGTGCGATAATTCATCTTCAGTCGCACCACGCACCTCAATAATTTTCACGGCAAAGTGGAGTGTTTTGCCCGCGAGCGCATGATTACCATCAATGACAATGTCATCGCCCTCAATTGAGGAAACCGTTACCACAATCGGCGAGCCATCGGGCGCGGCGCCATGAAATTGCATACCTTCTTCAATCTTCGTGTCTTCAGGAAACATGCTGCGCTGAACCGTTTGCAATTTAGCTGCATCAATTTCACCATAGCCATCTGCTGGCGCAACTGTAACCTCTAATTCATCGCCGTTCGCTTTACCAACCAGCGCATTTTCTAAACCTGGAATAATATTATTTGCGCCATGCAAATAATTGAATTGACCATTCTCAGATTTATCTAAAATCGTGCCTTCGACATCGGTTAGGGTGTAGTCAATACTGACAGCGGTATCTTGTTTAATCTGCATTTGAAATTGTCTTCTTTATAAGAACCTAGATTTTATAGGAAGGCTGGAGAAATAGCTTTGCCTTTACGGGCAATTTTATTCTGAGACCTCGGGCAAACACGCCATTAAAATACTATCCAAATAGCGATAGCCTTCCGTGCTTGCATAAATTTGTTTATCTGTTTGTATCAACCAGCCTTTCTCAAAAAAGGGTTTTAGCAAGCTCATTAAACCAGAAATATTACCCTGAGTGCGGGCCAAATATTGGCTCTCTATAAAGCCTTGTTTGAGCCGTAAAGCATTCATTAAAAATTCAAAATCATGCTCTGCTGGCAGAACGGTTTTAGTCTCTGCCGAGAAGGCGCCTGTTTCAGCGGCGGCTAAATACGCCTTGGGATGACGCTGATTCCAATAGCGTTTAATCTGTAGCACACCTTCCTCATCTACGCCGCTTAGCTTGCCGTGCGCGCCCGCACCGATCGCTAAATAATCTCCAAACTGCCAGTAATTAACATTGTGTTTGCACTGCGCCTCTTTCCCTCCCCGACTATATGCAGATACCTCATACTGCTCAAAACCCGCTTGCTGGGTAAGCTGTTGCGTTTGCTCATGCATCTGCCAGTATTGATCTGAAGTGGGCAGAATAGGTGTTCTGGCTGCAAATTCAGTATTCGGCTCAATGGTGAGTTGATACACGGATAAGTGCTCCGTGTCTAAAGCAAAGACCTGTTCAAGGTCGTCTCGTGCGCCTTGTAGGCTTTGCTCTGGTAAGCCATACATGAGATCAAGATTGATGCGCTCAAAACCTGCCTGCTTCGCCAGTTTTACTGCGTTAACCGCATTGCTCGCTGAATGGATGCGGCCAATTTTTTGTAATAAGTTATCATCAAAACTTTGCACGCCGATTGAAACACGATTCACCCCTGCTTGCCGATAGCCGCTTAAATGGCCCTCATCTAAAGCGCCTGGGTTCGCTTCTAGGGTTATTTCTGCATCTGCCTTAAGCTGGCCACTTGTTTGTATTGACGTTAATAACCGCGCTATTTCCTTGGGCGAAATCAAACTGGGTGTGCCGCCGCCCATGAAAATAGTCTCGATTTTTCGCTCACCCAAAGTAGTAAGCTGCTGACGAAAATCCTGTATCAAAGCATCAACATAAGCACGCTCAGGTAATTCGCCCCGCTGAGAGTGCGAATTAAAATCACAATAAGGGCATTTCTTTACGCACCACGGAAAGTGGATGTATAAAGACAACGGAATATCTAGGTTCAAAATATTAATCCATGCCCACGATGAGGCTGCGCCGTTCCATTAATTGTACGTCGCGCCATTGACCCTGTAATTTACCTAGGCGCTTTTGAATGCCAAATTTTTCAAAACCCGCTTTTTCATGGATGATAATACTGCCGATATTCTCTGGAAAAATACGCGCTTGTAACGTCCAATAACCCGCTTGTTCAGACGCCTCAACTAAGGCATTCAATAATTTCAAGCCAATGCCTTGCCCTTGAAAAGCATTATCAATATACAAAGAAGTCTCGCCCACACCTTCATACACACAGCGGTTAGAAACATCACTCAAACACGCCCATGCTACCACTTCATCTTGAGTCGTCACAACTAATCTTGCCGATTTTGCACTGGCTTTATCCCATGCTTCCCACGTTTTAATCTTGGTTTCAAAAGTGGCGTGCCCGCCCTCAATTCCTTGTTGATAAATCGCCTGCACACGGGGGTAATCTGCTGAAGTAAAAGCGCGTATTTTCATCTTAGCTTCTTAGAAAAACTTTGAGGTAATCGGGTAACGCCGATCTCGGCCAAAGGCACGCGGCGTAATCCGCACACCCGGCGCTGCTTGACGACGCTTATATTCATTTCGCACCACCATTTTAATCACCTGTTGCACAATCTCAGCATCATATCCCTGTGCGATGATATTCTCTGCGGATTGATCATGCTCAACAAAAGCTTCTAGAATCGCATCTAAAACATCGTAATCAGGCAAGGAGTCTTGATCTACTTGATCAGGGCGTAACTCTGCTGAAGGTGGACGTGTAATCACGCGCTCAGGGATAACCTCACCTAGCGTATTACGATATTTAGACAAGGCATAAACCATGGTTTTCGGCACGTCTTTGATCGCGGCAAAGCCACCTGCCATATCACCATAAAGCGTCGCATAACCCACCGCCATTTCACTTTTATTGCCCGTGGTTAACACCATCAAGCCTTTTTTATTGGAGATCGCCATCAACAAGACCATGCGGCACCTCGCTTGGATATTCTCTTCAGTGGTGTCTTCTGCCATGCCCTTAAAAATAGGTGCAAGCTGCGCAATGCTGGCTTCCACCATCGGCGCAATTGAGACTACATGATAATTCACACCCATGGTGTTAGCTTGTTCACCCGCATCTTGCTCACTCATTTCGCTGGTGTAATGGTATGGCATCATCACCGCTTCAACGCGATCTTTACCCAAAGCATCCACTGCAATCGCTAAGGTTAAAGCTGAGTCAATCCCACCCGATAAACCCAGCACCACGCCTTTAAAACCATTTTTATTAACGTAATCTTTCACGCCTGTTACCAGCGCCTGATAAATTCGTTGCTCTAAGCCACCATGCGGCGCAAGTTTTTCTGGCAGTGGACACCAACGCTGCTGATGGCCTTGCTTCTGTTGCTCAATGTCAACGGTTAAATAAGCTGATTCAAACACGGGCAAGCGCGCAACAATATCGCCTTTGCAATCGACCACGTGCGAGCCAC
>JAZGFQ010000211.1:0-9899 GCA_036479635.1 Arenicellales bacterium | reverse complement strand
AGGGAAACATCATCGTTAAGGATACAAACACTACGCCTGTGTATGACATAAATGGCGATTTAGAGCGCGTTGTTTTAGCTAACTTCATAGGGGATTCCATAGGGTGCTTCATAAATATTCCTCAACCTTTGCGCTACATGAAATGGTTCAAACAGACGTCATGCCAACCTTGCGCTTCGTTTTTATAGTGATACTGATAAACAGTCAAAAGTGGGTGCCTCACGTTTAACCTTTTATCTTGCCTTGTTCTGTTGCTGTAAACTTGATCTAGATGCTTGACAGCATTAACACATCTTACAAATTGATCTACATCAGATTATTAGGCATATAATAATCATTTAATCTTTATTAAGTCAAGGTTCAGAAACGACTTTTATTTCAAACCCAAACCCAAACCCAAACCAAAACATAGAGATCTCAACAGAAGCGTAAGATAGCCAGATATTCGTCATGTAAATGTAGTATTTATCACATTCAGGCAACACCCTTTACCCGATTATTGACAAGTTGTACCTAACCATTGATCAAATGATCAAACCCTTTCTCTATTGACCAATTAATATCTGTGCATTAGGCTTGCTGTCTTAAACAGCGCAGTTCAAAGAAGCCCAAATAACTAAATTTAAACTGAATGCCGCTTAATCTCACGGCACCCTTTAATCATAAAAACACACTGAATCAATATCATGTCATATCATTCAAAACGGTCCAGCATCACTCTACGTTCATTCATCTCATCCGTGCTTGCAATATATTTAAGTTGTCTAAATGTGACAGTTCACGCTGACCTTGAAGAGGATGTACTACAACTGCTGAACAAACAAGAATTCCAAGCCGCACTTTTCATGACAGAAAACGGCTTAAATGAAGATGCCAATAACCCCAAATTGCTCTTATTAAAAGGCTTAAGCCTGGTGCGAATGAAGCGTCTTAATGAAGCCGAAAAACACTACCAAGACCTAAAGCAAAGCCTAACTAACAACCCCGAGCCTAGCAATAATTTGGGAATGGTGTATCGCATGCAATCTAAATTCCAGGCTGCTATTGCTGAGCTTCGCCAAACCATTGAACAATACCCTGATTACGCGCTGGCTTACAGTAATTTAGGGGATACTTATATCGCGCTTGCTGAGCAACAATACCAAAAGGGTGCCTCCAAAACAGGAAGCGCACTGTTAAAGAATAAGCTATCTTTGAGCCGAAATTTTCATACCCTTGCGAGCAAAGACACCGCGCCCACTCAAACAGTCAGCACTGTCGAAACTAAGCAAGCACCAGCACAACTTAACCCCTTGCAAACCTCGATTATGCAACGTTTAGAAACATGGTCTAAAGATTGGACTAGCCTGGACGCAGGGCGTTATTTATCGAACTACTCGAAACAATTCATTTCACAGCGAGGCCTCAGTTATTCACAATGGGCAAAGCGTAAAAAGCGTGTCATTACCAAGGCGGGAGCGATTAATTTACAACTTAACAATATTCGTATTAATCAAAAATCAGACAACCATCTTACCGCTACTTTCACGCAAATATATCAATCCAAAAACCATCAAGATACATCTACTAAAACCTTAGATTTAAAGCTTATAGACAACAAGTGGTTGATTACAAAAGAAACCAGTATTGATGCTTAAAGCGCATCGCTACAGCCTCTCAATAAATCAAGCCCTTTAGAAATTCACCACCCGCCGTTTGTCATGCCCATATCTGAAACATTAACCCTGACGCAGCAACTTATTCGCCAAGCTTCCGTTACCCCTGAAGACGCGGATTGCCAAAATTTAATCGCTAAACGTTTAAGCGCACATGGTTTTGAATGCGAGGCCATGCGTTTTGGTGATGTCGATAATCTATGGGCGACGCACGGTAACAACACCGATGCGCCCTTATTTATTTTTGCAGGCCATACTGATGTCGTGCCGACCGGCCCCGTTGAGCAATGGCAGTTCCCACCGTTTGATGCACATATTGAAGGCGATATTTTATATGGGCGCGGCGCAGCAGATATGAAAGGCGGCGTGGCGGCGTTTATCACTGCCACGGAGCGCTTCGTAAAAAAACACCCCAAGCACCGTGGGCAAATTGGTTTTCTACTCACCAGCGATGAAGAAGGCCCCGCCATTAATGGCACGATTAAGGTGCTAGAAACGCTGAAAAAACGTGACATTTCAATCGATTATTGCGTGCTAGGCGAGCCCAGCAGCACCGCGCGTTTAGGCGATGTAATTAAAGTTGGGCGGCGCGGCTCTTTGGGCGGCGTGCTTAATATTATTGGTAAGCAGGGGCATATTGCCTACCCACATTTGGCTAAAAACCCGATTCATTTTGCTGCACCCGTGATGGATGAGCTGATCTCGATTCAATGGGACAAAGGCAATGAGAATTTTGACCCCAGCAGTTTTCAAATCTCGAATATCAATGCAGGTACAGGCGCTACGAATGTCACGCCCGGCCAGATTGAGATCCTTTTCAATTTGCGTTTCTCGCCTGAAATTACCGCTGAAGCGATTCAAAAACGCATCGAAGAAGTGTGTGATCGCTGGCAGGAAAAGTTAGGTTTTGAATATGAGATTAACTGGAACTTATCTGGCCAGTCTTTTCAAACACATTACGGCGAATTAATTAAAGCGGTTGAAACTGCGATTGAAACACATACGGGCAAAAAACCTGAGTTATCTACTTCAGGTGGCACCTCAGATGGGCGCTTTATTGCCCCCACTGGTGCGCAAGTCATTGAACTAGGACCGATTAACGCCACGATTCACCAAATTGATGAATGCGTTAATGTGAAAGATTTAGACACGCTTTCTGATATTTATGAAGGTGTTTTGGAGAACTTACTGACTTAAATAAGCGCTATTGTTTTCGCGAAGGTAATCTAGCAATCTCGTCAATGTGTTTATGTACGTCCCGAGATTGCCGCGCTTCGCTCGCAATGACTCACAGAATTTAGGTCTCTACCCACAACGCCAATAAATCGCGTGTTGCCTGTGCATAATCCTTTGCCTCAGTAATCGCTGAAATCATCGCCACGGCGCCTACGCCCGTGGTTTTTAATGCCCGTGCGCGTTCAATATTAATCCCGCCTATTGCCACCAAGGGCATCTCGCCTTGAAATAAATCCATCCATTTTTGTACCGCTTCTACGCCCTGCGGAATCCATGTCATCTCTTTGCTGGTGGTGGCATAAATCGGCCCCAGTGCAAGATAGCTTGGTTTAATCGCCAAAGCACGTGCGACTTCAAACCAGCAATGGCTAGACAAACCCAGCCTTAAACCTGCCTTAGCAATCGCGCCTAAATCTGCGCTGTCGATGTCTTGTTGGCCTAAATGTACGCCGTAAGCGCCATATTTGATCGCGAGTTGCCAGTAATCGTTAATGAATAAACGAATATTTCTAGGTGTGCAATAATCAATTGCCGCTTGAATTGCTTGCTCAATGTCAGCAGGCTTGCCTGTTTTTATTCTCAGTTGGATCGTGGCCACCCCTAGCGCTTCTAATTTTTTAATCCATTCAACCGAATCCACCACAGGGTAAATACCTAAACTCGAAGTCTCGCATGGCGCAAAGTTAAAAGCAGGCATCTCATCGACCGCATGACGCTTAGGCATATACCGAACATGCTGCGGCATACCGAGATGCGTAGCAACATACGCTGTGCCATCAAGTTTTGCCTTGGCAATGGCCTGATTCACCGCGCCCTTTGCCATCACTAAAGCATCGTCCATACTCGCACCCACACTTAAGCAACATGCAATCGCTGTTGCGATCGCGCAGCCAGTGCCGCGAACGTTGCTACGATCAGGCCAGCACGGGGCGCTGAGTGCGTATTGCTGATGTACATCAATATAAATATCCGTGCTATTACGCCCATTTTTAAGATGCCCGCCTTTGGCAAATACCGCCTGCGCGCCCAAGGCGAGCAAAGCGTTACTCGCCGCTAACTGGCTTTGATCATCTGTAACAGTTAGACCGCTCAAGGTGCTGAGTTCATCAATATTGGGCGTGATCAGCGCGCGCGGCATCAACCACTTTTTCAAGGCTTGCATGCCAGCATCCGTCATTAAAGCGCCACCACTACTGGCGCTAAATACGGGATCCAACACGATTTGAATGCGCTCAGGGAGATGCTCAGCCACCGTTTTAACGATGGCTTCATTACCCAACATGCCAATTTTAACCACTTGAATCTGCGTAAAATCAATGCACTTTAATTGCGCCGCTACCCGCTCAGCGCTTAATAGACCTTGATCTATCACTGTATCATGGCGCTGGGCAGTGACAGCCGTGACGACGGGAACAACCGAACAGCCCAAACTCTGAGCAACTTGAATATCCGTGCTTAAGCCTGCACCGCTGGGGTCGGTGCCGCCGATGATTAGAATTGACTGCATTATGCTGATACTTGTTTTTTAATGGCTAATCGATAATAGACATATAGCATGGCTACCGAGGCTAAGCTGTAAATCATCAGCCACACATTAGGAATATTATCTAAATGAATAAACTCTTTTGAACCCTGAGTAAGGTTTGGCAAAATAAAGGCGCCATAGATGAGTGCAGCGATTAAAGGCGTAAAAACAGGCACAACTAATTCTAACGCCGCAAAAGAAAATGCAACACAACCTAAACCAAACAAAAATACAGGCCATGTTTCAGAAAACCATTGCAGTCCAGAATACATCTCCGCGCCCACCCAGCCCGACACTGAGTTTACCGCCCATTGAGCGTGTAAAAACAAAGGGATAAGACTAAGCGCAATCATCAAACAATAGATGGAAACCCTTACACCTTTATCCCATCCTTTAAATGAGGCGCCTACTGCTGCCCCAATAATTGCCATGAACACACTCAAAATAATTAATGCGACAGATAAAAATAACATGTTAGTTTGCCCTTACTGGTTCTGCTCATGCCAAAACGGCGTGCCAAGCGTTGGTGTGCTGGGCTTGGCTAGGTGTCTAGCTGGCATCATACCACCATGAAAAGCTTTGCGCCCAGCGCTGACAGCATCGGCAAAGGCGCTGGCCATCGTCTCAGGCGCTAACGCTTGAGCAATGGCGGTATTGAGCAAGATGCCGTCATAGCCCAACTCCATCGCTTGGCAAGCATCCGAAGGCTTGCCGATACCTGCATCGACCAATAATTTGGCTTCGGGCAGGCGCGCGCGCAATACTTCTAAGGCATAAGGATTCATCAGGCCTTTACCCGTTCCAATCGGCGCGCCCCATGGCATTAACACTTCACAGCCCAAATCTTGCAAGCGCTGGCACAGCACTAAATCATCGGTGCAATACGGAAACACTTTAAACCCAAGTTTTATTAATTGCTCAGTCGCGTCTAATAAGCCGAATGGATCGGGCTGTAGGTTGTAATCATCTCCGATCACTTCTAGCTTGATCCAATCGGTTTGAAAAATCTCACGCGACATTTGTGCTAATGCCACGGCCTCTTTAGCCGTGTGGCAACCTGCTGTATTGGGCAATAGTTCACAGCCCATGCTTTGAATACTTTGCCAAAATTGATCGCCACTTTGGCTTTCAGGGGCTTGCCTACGCAAGGAAAGTGTTACAACTTGCGCGCCTGATGCTTTAATCGCAGCCTGCATCACCGCAGGCGAGGGGTACATTGCCGTACCGATGAATAAGCGGCTACTTAATTCAGTGCCGTAAACCCGCCAAGTATCTTGATGCGCAGATTGCTTGTCTTTCAACATTTTCATATTATTAACCACCGCTAATCGGCTGGACGATATCAATTTCATCGCCTGAATTTAAAATAGTGTGTGCGTAATCAGACTTCGCCACAAAAACTTGGTTAATCGCCACCGCCACTGCAGTGCGCTCAGCATAGCCCCAGCCCAACAAAGCATCTGTCAAATTAATCGCCTTCGCCACGGTTCGGTTTTGATTATTCACGCTGACTTCAATCATGCGCTTGCGCCTCGCTCGGTCATCGGTATAAAACGTGGCGCTTGCCCTGCCAACCAATCTAATACTTGCTCAACCATCGCGGGCGCAAACAAATAACCGTGTCGATATAAGCCATTGATTTCAATTCTTTTTTCTTGCTTAACCAGCCTCGGCAGATTATCTGAAAACGCGGGACGCAGCCCCACTTCTAACTGCGTAATCTGCGCTTCGGCAAACCCTTTGTGCAGGCTGTATAAGGCGCTCAATAGCTCCAAGCCTGAACGCACCGTCACGGGCGTTTGATGCGCGCTTTCAATTTGGGTCGCGCCGATCACATACTGATGATTCGGCTTAGGCGCGATGTATAGAGGATAACGCGGATGCATCAAACGCACGGCTTGGCGAATATCAACCTCAGGCGCCACCACCCGCATCACCTCACCGCGCACAGCACGCAAGCCTGCTTGAAAGCCTTGCGCGCCCGCACCACGGCAATCAAAGACCCAATCAAAAGCGTCATCAAAGCCTTTTAATTGGCCGTTAGCAGGCACTTCATCAAAGATTATTTCTTCATGCCAATCAATTTTATTTTGCTCAAAATAACGCGCTAAAGCGGTATATAGCTGGGCGTTATCCAGCACCGCCTCATCTGGAAAAAACCCTGCATGGCTAAAGTTTTCAGCCAAAGCAGGTGAGGCGGTCTTTAATTGCCCTTGATTTAAATGCACAAAACACCCCGATACTTTCGCCTCAGCGTGCTGCATGAAGCGCAGCCAATCGGCTTGATCTTGCGCGTGCGCCACCACTAAGGTGCCCGCTTGCTTAAAATATACAGGCTGATCGGTGGCGGCCGTTAATTCCTTCAACCAAGGTTGCCATAAAGCTAAAGATCGAACGCCCATCGCTTTCACCAACGGCTCGGTCGTCACCGCTTCAGTCGCAGGGGCAATCATGGCTGCCGCCACCAAACCCGTGCCGCGATGATCACGCGCCTGCTGATCGAACAGCGTCACCTCAGCGCCTTGCTCGCTTAAACGCCAGCCGAGCAAACGCCCGAGCAAGCCTGCGCCTACGATTGCAACCTTCATGCCAGCGCCTTAAGCCTAAACACCTTACGTCTAATCTTCTTCAGATTGATAAAGCTTGCTGCCCGAGTCTAAAAACTCTTTAGATTTTTCTTGCATGCCCGCCATCGCAACTTTTAAATCACCGTCTAATTCAGGCGTTTCGCTGGCCGCATCTACAGCAATAGGCTTATCTCGATACAAATCACGAATCTCTTGGGTAATTTTCATCGAGCAAAATTTCGGCCCACACATCGAGCAAAAATGCGCGACTTTAGCCGATTCCTTGGGCAGAGTTTCATCGTGATAAGCACGCGCGGTGTCAGGGTCTAAACCAATATTAAATTGATCTTCCCAGCGAAATTCAAAGCGCGCTTTTGACATCGCATCATCACGCGCTTGCGCAGCTGGGTGGCCTTTGGCTAAATCTGAGGCGTGCGCAGAGATTTTATAAGTGATGATGCCTACTTTTACGTCATCTTTATTCGGCAAGCCTAAATGCTCTTTCGGCGTGACATAACACAGCATTGCCGTGCCATACCAACCAATTTGCGCCGCGCCAATCGCGGAGGTGATGTGATCATAACCCGGCGCGATGTCTGTCACCAACGGGCCTAAGGTGTAAAATGGCGCATTGGCGCAGTGCTTTTCTTGCATCTCCATATTTTCTTTGATTTTATGCATCGGCACATGGCCCGGCCCTTCGATCATCACTTGCACATCATGTTTCCACGCCACTTGCGTCAACTCGCCTAAGGTGACTAATTCAGCAAACTGCGCGGCATCATTGGCATCGGCAATCGAGCCTGGGCGCAAGCCATCACCCAATGAAAACGCGACATCATATTGCTTCATGATCTCGCAAATCTCTTCAAAGTTTGTGTATAAAAAGCTTTCGGTATGATGCGCTAAACACCACTTCGCCATAATCGAGCCGCCGCGCGAAACGATGCCCGTCGTGCGGTTAGCCGTTAACGGCACATGCGCCAAGCGCACGCCTGCGTGAATGGTGAAGTAATCGACGCCCTGCTCAGCTTGCTCAATTAAGGTGTCGCGGAACAATTCCCAGGTTAAGTCTTCGGCCACGCCCTTCACTTTCTCTAAGGCCTGATACATCGGCACCGTGCCGATTGGCACAGGTGAATTACGGATGATCCATTCACGCGTGCCGTGAATGTTCTTGCCCGTGGATAAGTCCATGACCGTATCCCCGCCCCAGCGCGTGCTCCACACCATCTTCTCAACTTCTTCTTCGATAGAAGAACCCAGCGCAGAGTTACCGATATTCGCGTTAATTTTGACCAAAAAATTCCGCCCAATAATCATCGGCTCCGTTTCAGGGTGGTTGATGTTCGCTGGAATAATCGCGCGGCCTTCTGCGACTTCTTGGCGCACGAATTCTGGTGTTATCTCAAGCGGCATACCCATGCTGTTCAACTCAGCACTGCCTGTACTGGCGCGGCCCAAGTTTGCTCTGCCTAGGTTCTCACGAATAGCAATGTATTCCATTTCAGGCGTGATGATGCCCTGACGCGCATAATGCATTTGCGTAACGTTTTTGCCGGCCAGCGCACGGCGCGGCTTAGGTTTGTTGGGGAAGCTTTGCGTGCTATCTTCTTCGGCCAAGCGTTTGCGGGTGAAATCTGAGGTGAAATTCTCTAATGGCTCAGTGTCATTACGCTGCGCAATCCAATCTGCGCGCATGCCCTTAAGCCCTTTGTGTAGATCAATCTGTGCGGCAGGGTCAGTATAAGGCCCCGAGGTATCATACACGCGCAATGGCGCGTTTTGCTCATATTGTGCCAGCGCGCCTTCGCCTTTAATCAAGGTTGGGCTTAAGGTGATCTCACGCATCGCCACGCTGAAATCACCATTGGCAGACTCAACATAAATTTTTTGCGAACCCGTCAACGGGGTTCGCGTGATGCCTTCAACGGCCGCTTGGGGGATCGCCTTAGATTGGGTTTTGGATGATGTTACGGGCATAGTTTGCTCCTGATATTACGCAGATAAATGGATACTTCAGGATGCTTACAACGAGATAAACCTTAAGCGCACAATCAGAAAACCGATTAGGCTTAAGCATGTTCCCTGCGCCAGTACTAACCGTATCAGGTTCAACGGGTTTAATCTCAGCCTGTTTTTAAGGCACCCCGACAATTTGAGGCGATTCTAGCATTCATAGGAGGATCAAACAATTAGCTTGATAGCCTGAACATTAGTTGAATGAAATTCAACCAGGAACCTACCATCACCTAGCATTTCATCAACAAAGGGTAGCGTCCCCTTTTTTTCACCCCTTTTTTTCCTTTTTATTTTTTTATTTACTTTTTATAAAAATGGGCCAGATATTGTTGTTAGAGGCTACAAGCAAATCATCGAAATTGCCTTAGCGGATTTCACAGGAAAGCAAAGCGCACTTTCTTCTAGCGGGTTAGTGCCCCTGAGAAACTCGTCCAAATTAGTCACGCCGTTTTTGTTTGCGTCCTCGGCGGCATCATTTTCATCATATATATTAAAAAAGTACTTATGCTCCCATGTGTCTGGCATACCATCTTCGTCGGTATCTTCGGTCTTTTCTGCCAAGGCTCTAGCTACTTTTTCCGCCGCTTCATCTAAGGCACGTTGTTTAATCAAATCGTCGGAGCTAGTGCACGCCTCTTGCCTACCTAATACACAACCTTTTTCGTAATACTCCATCGCAATATCTGAAGAAATATCAACGATGAAACCCAGTAGGTATTCATCGCCCAATACCCAGCAAGCAATAGCATCTCGAAGGTCACAGGCCCTTATATAACTGGCAAGGGCTTCATCTTTATCACCTTGGTCTACAGGCTGATTGGTCGGTGTGGTGCCCCGACCTGATCTCACAAAGTCAGCATACCTTCTACATCCACGGGCGTCAGGAACTACATC
>JAZGFQ010000210.1:0-2489 GCA_036479635.1 Arenicellales bacterium | reverse complement strand
ACGACCATCATGATTACTCATCGCAAAAGGACGCAAATCATTCGCCAGCGTGCCCGTGCCACAGCTAGGCGCAGCGCCTGCCTCGTAAGACGCCGCACTGGTTAAATTTATGGTGTCTAAATTCGTTCCATTTGCAGGTGGCGTTGGTTGCGTTAAATCATCCCCCATAGGAATAGAATAGATATTTCGATCATTTAAGTTCACCACATGTAGAACTTGATCGCCCGTCGCCAAACTTAAAGACATGCCACCAATACCTGTTTTGCCTGGCTTAGCAAAGGTGCTCGCATCTACAGTCGTTAGCGCAGCACGTGTACCGGTATCAATGGCCACGCCATTCTCATCGTTGAAATCATTCAAATTTAAAAATTCGAACACTTCCGTGGTATCAGCGGTCTCTGCACCATCTGCCGCATCTGCAACTAAATAAATTGAACCCGTTGCATCTGCAGGAGATACCGAACCCCAAGCACCATCACCAGGACCCAATTCTGCGTGACGCTTCACATAAGCGGATACCAAGATTGCGCCCTGCGTAGTATCCGCAGGGGTTGTTTCATAATTGCCCAAGTTGGCCGAGCCAAAGATGGTGCCAATTTGATCATAATTAGCCTCAGACCCCGTCCTTACGCCTGTTGCCGTAGGTAAAGTGCCTGTATCAGTATATAAAAAAGATAATAGCGCCGATGAATTTGCATCTAAATCTCCTGGCTGAGCTAACGGCGTCGCGATTCTAGGGTTAGGTGGGCAAAACTGCTCTAAACCACCCAAGCCCAAACCAATCACTTTAGGCTCGCTTGCGAACTGAGTAGCTGTGTTTGTTACGCCTGGCGCATGAGGGGTCGGCGCCAAATAAGCAGGGATGCTCGTAAACTGGACGCGGTATTTTGCGCCCGCCACCAAGCCGTCGCCATCGACTGCGTCCGCACCATCAGGATCCAAGGTGAGCGCATAATTACCGTTCACATCTGTAAACGCCGTTGCTTGTAATACGCCTGCGATGTCATACGCTTGGACTTCGATGCCCTCAATGCCTGGCTCGAAAGCGCTTTGCACCGCGTCATAATCATATTCACGATGAACCGTACCCGTGATATCAGCTTGAACAGCTTGAGACGCCAATAAACCAACAAAACCACTCACTAAATAACGTGAAACAGTTTTTTTATTTGTTTGTTTTTTAGGTTTTCCTTGAAAAATTGCGAACTTGTTGATTATTTTTATAACGTTCTTTTTTATGGTATTTTGATTCATCAAACCGCCCATCTCGCTCACCTGTTGTTTATTCATTATGTATTTTTACGTCATTTTCAAGCATAACAACACCTTACAATCAAATACTTACAAACATGATTACGTATGGCCCGCAGGCAACACACAGACAAATTCATAAAGCACTTTTTAGGGTGTCCGCTTTAAAATTATTGCTATATTTTCTTAATATAAATATTTATTGCTCCGATCATACCTTAAAAGTGCCGTTAATCGGAATTTTTTACAATCACCCATATATTATAATATGCCTATATCTTCCTTAACTGAACGGCACCAACTTTTCATGGAAATGCCGACAGCTTACAAGGCCTTGATCAAGGTCAAGGATATCAATTTTTACGGTTAAGCTTCGAAGCAAAACGGCTTCGCCAAATGAATGACGAAGCCGTTTCTCAGCTACAGTTTTTATGCGTTTCGTTCAAATTAACAAAACCGCTTAGCTAAACTTCCTCGCCGGCAAGATATAACCACGTCTCCACCACGGTATCGGGGTTCAGCGAAACGCTATCAATGCCTTCATCCATCAACCAACGCGCTAGATCTGGGTAATCTGAAGGCCCTTGCCCACAAATACCGATATATTTCCCTTGCGCTTTGCAAGCTTTGATCGCCATGCTCATGAGGGCTTTTACCGCTGGATCACGTTCGTTAAACAAATGCGCGATGATGCCTGAATCTCGGTCTAACCCTAAACTGAGCTGGGTTAAGTCGTTTGAGCCAATCGACATGCCATCGAAATATTCCAAAAATTGCTCAGCAAGCAATGCATTAGAGGGAATCTCACACATCATGATGATTTTTAAACCATTCTCGCCACGCCTTAAGCCGTTCTCAGCCAGTAAATCAATCACCTTTTCAGCTTCTTCTAGCGTGCGTACAAACGGCACCATGAGTTGAATATTGGTTAAACCCATTTCATCGCGCGCATACTTTAAGGCGCGGCACTCTAATTCAAAACAAGCGCGGAACGATTCATCGATATATCTTGAGGCTCCACGAAAGCCGATCATGGGGTTTTCTTCCTCAGGCTCGAATAAATCACCGCCGACCATGTTCGCGTATTCATTCGATTTAAAATCAGACATTCGCACGATGACTTTTTCTGGTGCAAACGCCGCCGCCAAAGATGCGATGCCTTCCACCAGCTTTTCAACGTAAAAATCCACTGGGCTGGCGTAACCCGCGCTCAGGTCATCTATGGTCTCTTGCACCTC
>JAZGFQ010000209.1:0-3821 GCA_036479635.1 Arenicellales bacterium | reverse complement strand
GACCCTGTCGGCGCTAAGTTGATTAAATCAATGGATAATAAAGACGGCGGCAATATAACGGGCGTCTCTGATTTATCCCCCATCGACAGCCACATGGCATTGGTTAAAACCATTGTTCCAAATGCTACTAGGCTTGGCGTGATTTTTAACCCAGGCGAATCAAACTCGGCTACTTTAGTGGCGCTGGTTAAACAATATGCGCCTGCGCATGGCATGGAAGTGGTTGAAGCAGGTGCGACTAAAACATCGGATGTCTTGGCTGCGGCGCGTTCGCTGGTAGGCAAGGTAGATGCGATTTATGTGCCGACAGATAACACCGTGGTCTCTGCGTTTGAAGCGGTGATTAAAGTGGCTCAAGAGTCAAAGATTCCCGTGATTGCGGCCGATACCGATTCCGTTAAACGCGGCGCGATTGCGGCGCAAGGGTTTAACTATTACGACCTAGGCCGTCAAACAGGCAAGATGGTTGCGGCGATTCTAAACGGCCAGAAAGCAGGTGATATTCCTGCTGAAGGTGTCTCTAAGACTGAGTTATATTTAAACCCAGAAGCGGCTGCATCGATGGGCGTGATCTTATCTGATGAACTAATCAAATCCGCCAAGGAAGTGGTTAAAACGGGTAGCTAGTGCTCAATACCACAAGGCCATAATTTATGTCTTCTATCGCCGCTTTTGGCGCGCTCGAAAGTGGCCTTGTGTTTGCTTTGGTTGCCTTTGGGGTGTTCCTGTCTTTTCGGATACTCGAATTCCCTGACCTCACCGTTGATGGCAGTTTCCCGCTGGGCGCTGCGGTCACAGCTATTCTGATTGTCTCTGGTGTAAATCCTTGGTTAGCAACTTTAGCAGCGTTTTTTGCAGGTTTATTAGCAGGCATCGTGACCGCATTGATGAACGTTAAGCTCGGTATTTTAAATTTACTCGCCTCCATTTTAACCATGATTGCGCTGTATTCCATCAATCTGCGCATTATGGGCAAACCGAATATTGCCCTATTGGGTGATGTCACCGTGCTCACTCCCACGGAATCGTGGGGCTTGCCTTATTATGTTGCCACGCCCATCTTATTTGCCGTGGTGGTTTTATTCATGTTCATTGTGTTGTTGAAGTTTCTCAACTCACAAACTGGCTTAGCCATGCGCGCCACTGGTGCGAATGCTCGCATGGCGCGCGCACAGGGCATTCAATCGACTAAAATGATCATACTAGGCATGGCGGTATCGAATGGCTTAGTTGGGATGGCAGGCAGCTTATTTGCGCAAAGCCAAGGCAGTGCCGATATCACCATGGGTGTGGGCGTGATTGTCATCGGTTTGGCATCGGTGATTGGTGGCGAGGCGGTGATCTCCCCTAAAACGATGTTTCTTGCCCTACTCGCCTGTGTGGTCGGTTCTATCTTATATCGATTCGCGATTGCGCTGGCCTTGAATGCTGATTTCATTGGCTTAAAATCGCAAGATTTAAACTTAGTCACCGCATTATTGGTGATGTTTGCCATTGTGGCGCCTAAAATAAAACCTGCGATTAAAGCCAGCATCGCGCGTCGCCAGCGTTAGTACAGCGCTAAGAGAACAGCCCACACCATGATTCAGCTTAACAACATTCACATGACCTTCGGCGCAGGCACGCCATTGGAAACCCGCGCATTAAGAGGCATCACGCTTGATATTCAGGCGGGCGAATTTGTCACGGTGATTGGTAGCAATGGCTCGGGGAAATCTACTTTGCTCAATACTTTGAGCGGTGAGGCCTATCCGAGCAAAGGCAACATTTTGATCGATGAAACCGATATCACTTTCTGGCCAACCTCAAAACGCGCCAGCTTAATTTCGCGCGTGTTTCAAGACCCACTCGCGGGCAGTTGCGAGAACCTCACGATTGAAGAAAATATGGCATTGGCGTGGAATCGTGGTGAATCACGCGGCCTATCTTCGGCTTTAAGCACGCAGAATAGAGATCACTTCAAAACCGAATTAGCGCGCTTAGGTTTAGGCCTTGAACATCGTCTAAGCGATAAAATGGGGCTGCTTTCAGGCGGCCAACGCCAAGCTATTAGCTTGCTGATGTCTGCCCTGCGCCCGGCTAAAATGATTTTATTAGATGAGCACACCGCTGCGTTAGATCCTAAAACGGCAGCGTTCGTTTTAGAGTTAACCTGCAAGATCATCAAAGAAAATCAGCTCACCGCATTGATGGTCACGCACTCCATGCAACAAGCGCTAGAGGTTGGCACGCGCACTATTATGTTGCACGAAGGCAAGATTGTTTTTGATGTCTCCGGCGAGCACCGACAAGGCTTAAACGTCTCAGATTTACTCGATTTATTTAAGCAAAACCAGCACGGCGAAAGCTTGAGTGATGATGCACTGTTATTAAGCTAACGCGAAAATGAGCACCTACGCCAGCCTACTCTTAGGCCTTCGTTCTTCAGGCGGTTATTTCATTTCCACCTTTCTGTTCGGCATCATGTTCGGCATTGCCGCGCAATCTGCTGGCATCGCCGAATGGCATGCAATGCTGATGAGTGCATCCGTATTCAGTGCTTCTGCCCAGTTTGCAGCCTTAGAGTTCTGGTTAAACCCTTTACCCTTGAGCACCATTGCGCTATCGGTTTTCTTAGTCAGCACGCGTAATATCTTACTGGGGATGTCGATGACGCATCACCTAGATGGACACAGCCTCACTAAACGAATCATCTGGTTGTTCTTGCTCAATGACCCTGGCGTAGTCACCTCATTTAGCCTAGATCAGAAAGTTGATCGCTTAGGGTATGTCACTGGCTACGGCATTTCATTGATGTGCAGCTGGCTGCTCTCCACTGCCATTGGCTTGGCGGTGGCAGACGCATTCGCCAGCACCGACCTAGGCGCGATTGATTTTGCGGGCCCGTTGGTGATGTCGACCATGATGGTGTTGTTTATCAAAGGCTCAAACGCCAGCCCCGTTCCGTGGCTAGTATCAGGCTTCAGCGCCTTATTGCTCAATGAACTCAGTTTTGCGCCCTTCTTGATTTTGGTGCTCAGTGTGTTGGCGGGTGTTGTTGTCGCGATTTTTCAGCAAAAAGGTGTGAAAAATGTCGTTGATTAGCCAAACCGACACCCTCATTGTCATCGGCATGATGTGCCTAGTGGTTTATCTATCACGCGTTGGGGGTTATTTACTCGGCCTGCGCATTCGCCACATTAAAACGCTAAAACCTATTTTGGAAGCCTTACCAGGCTGCGCCTTTATGGCCATTTTAGCGCCCGCAGTGCGTCAGGGAAACCCGATAGAAATATTGGCGATTAGCTGCGTGATCGGCTTAATGTGGAAAACCAACAGCGTGGTTTTGGCAACCGTGGTGGGCATGAGTGTGTTGTTGTTTTTGCCTAATTGGGTTTAAAGAAAATCAGCTTACTTTTAAAACGACACAATCATGGCGATCTAATTTACAGATCATTTTAATAGAAACGTTCAATTTTACTTAATATAAGTAATTGCCTATATTCACCTCATCGTAAACAAGCAACAACCAATGAGGTTAATATTATGGAAAACGTAACGCAAGAAACCGTCAGCTTCCCGCAACTTAATAAACGCGCCCCTGAGTTTGAAGCGCGCACCACGCATGGCGTTAAGAAGCTCTCAGATTACGAAGGCAGATGGCTGGTATTATTTTCACATCCCGCTGATTTCACACCCGTGTGCACCACTGAATTCATCGCTTTTGCCAAGCACTATGATGAATTTCAAGCAGTGAATGCAGATTTACTTGGGCTATCCATCGACAGCTATTTCAGCCACGTTGCATGGGTACGTAATATCAAAGAAAAATTTGGTGTAGA
>JAZGFQ010000208.1:0-2539 GCA_036479635.1 Arenicellales bacterium | reverse complement strand
GTGTTTGCCTCGAAAGGAATGTGTGCGCCTGAGCGACGCGCCTTATCAATTAAGGCCTCAATGATAAAATGCGCGCGCTGATTGCCTTCGCGTTCAATCACCGCTGCTAAGGAATCTAGCCATTCAGTGGTTTCTAGAGGATCAATGTCATTGTCGATATTACGGTGGTAGGGCGTGTTGCTCATACAATCTCTCTCAGATTCTTTAATATTATGGCCACTATTCGGGCTTATGAATACAATAAGAAATAATTATTATTATGGTGGGTATCATTATTTCTAATCGCGCATATTCTACACTTATTCAGTCGAATTCGCTATTTAAGCCGTGAAATTAAAGGTTTACATAGGGTGTTGCTGATGCAATTCATCAAAGTAATTGATGCTTCTTGCGCTCATCTAAGGAATGAGAATGAATAGAGGGATATTGTTCAAGTATGTGTAATACATACCATGAAAAAGCAAGGCACGCCTAGAATTCAAATTTGTACCGTAGGCTTGCGGTCATTGCGACTTCATGTGCGGCAACCAAATGCCTGACCCGACTCTCATTGTTAACTTACAGTACTTAACATGAAAAGTGTCTACTTTACTCAGGCCGTATCAGAAGCACATAGAAATTTGCATACAGGATTCGAAAGCAATATTGCTGCATACTTGATGAGGTGTTTCCCTTAGCCGGCGCTGGCAAAAACCTCAAGCCTTCACCAATGCCATAAACTCATCCATCATTGCAGGGTCTTCAATCGTTGAGGGCACGGCTGGCACTTCACCATTCATCACTTGGCGCATACTCTTTCTTAAAATTTTACCTGAACGAGTTTTGGGTAAGCGCGCAATCACATAAGCCTCTTTAAAGCTTGCCACTGCGCCAATATCATGGCGCACCATTTGGATGAGCTCTTTAATCAATGCGGTTTCATCCAGCGCTTCACCGCTTTTAATCACCACAAAACCCACGGGCATTTGGCCTTTGAGTTCATCATCACGGCCAATCACCGCGCATTCTGCTACGGCAGGGTGCTTGCCGACGATCTCTTCCATCTCGCCAGTGGACAAGCGATGCCCAGCGACGTTAATTACGTCATCCACGCGCCCCATGATGAATAAATAACCTTCATCATCAAAATAACCGCCATCACCACTGACATAATAGCCTGGGTATTGGCTGAGATAGCTGGATTTAAATCGATCCATATCTTGCCAAACCGTGGTGAGACAACTCGGGGGCAGCGGCAATTTAATGGCGATATTGCCTTGCTCATTCGCAGGTAAGCACTTGCCTGCATCGTCTAAAATTTCAATATGATAGCCTGGCACAGGCATGGTGGCAGAGCCCGCTTTTACGGGCATAGCTTCAATGCCGCACAGATTCGCCGCGATGGCCCAACCTGTTTCGGTTTGCCACCAATGATCTATCACGGGTTTCCCAATTTTATCGACCATCCATTCATAGGTGGGTGGGTCTAAGCGCTCGCCTGCGGCAAACACGGTTTCTAAGCAAGATACATCATATTGCTTGATCAACTCACCGTTTGGATCTTCTTTTTTGATTGCGCGAAAGGCCGTGGGCGCGGAAAAAACGCCTTTCACGCCATAATCAGAGATCACTCGCCAAAACGCACCTGCGTCTGGGGTCATGATCGGTTTGCCTTCGTATAAAATGGTGGTGCAGCCCGCGAGCAAGGGCGCGTAGACGATATAAGAATGCCCAACCACCCAGCCCACATCTGAGGCCGCCCAAAACACATCGCCCACGTCCATGTTGTAAATGGCTTTCATGCTGTAATGCATTGCCACGGCATGGCCGCCATTTTCACGTACCACGCCTTTAGGCTTGCCTGTGGTGCCTGAGGTGTAAAGAATATAGAGCAAATCACTGCCTTTGACAGGCACGCAAGCCGCAAGCGAAGCATTCGCCATGCCCGTGTGCCAATCTATATCACGCGTTGGCGTCATCTCAGCTTTTAATTCTGGGCGTTGGAGCACGATGCAGTGTTTAGGCGTATGTTCGGCAAGATCAATGGCTAGATCTATTAAGGGTTTATAAGCAATTAAGCGTTTGATCTCGATGCCGCAGGAGGCAGATATAACCACTTTGGGCGTGGCATCATCAATGCGCACCGCCAACTCAGGCGCAGCAAAGCCGCCGAACACCACCGAATGAATCGCGCCTAAACGTGCGCAGGCCAGCATAGAAATAGCGGCCTCTGGAATCATTGGCATGTAAATAATCACGCGGTCGCCTTTGACCACACCTAAGTTTTTCAACATGCCCGCGCACAAAGCGACTTCATCGCGTAGCTCAAGATACGAGTAAGTTTTTTGGCTGTCGGTGACGGGTGAATCGTAAATTAACGCGGCTTGATCGCCTCGACCTTGTTCAATATGCACATCCAGCGCCATATAGGCTGTGTTCATTTCACCATCGGCAAACCAATGATGGATGCCATGTTCGTCTTCACTGAGAATAGTTTTAGGAGATTGATACCAACTCAAGGCGCTGGCTTTATCGGCCCAAAAAGTTTCAGGCTGTTCAA
>JAZGFQ010000207.1:0-4686 GCA_036479635.1 Arenicellales bacterium | reverse complement strand
TTAGAAAAACTAGGCTTTGAGCGGTTCGTAAAGCCTATTCCTGTTCAAGAAACCTCAGGCAGATGTTGCGGTACATCTAAGCCCGTTTCAAAATGGCGTAAAATTTGGGATGAAGTATGGTTAGATTTCAAAAAAGCCCTGCCGTATTTATTCGTAGGCGTGCTCTTTGGTGCGATTATTCACGGCTTCGTGCCTGAAGAATTCATCACTCAATATATTAGTGACGATAACCCAGTAGCCATTCCATTAGCCGCCGTCATCGGTATTCCACTCTATGTGCGCGCGGTGGTGATGATCCCTTTAAGCGCGGCATTTGTCGCCAAAGGCATGGGCATCGGCGTGGTGATGGCGTTTGTCATCGGCAGCGCAGGTGCAAGCTTGCCTGAAGTTATCTTGCTGCAATCAATGTTCAAACGCCAAATGATCATCGCTTTTTTGTTTATTGTGTTGAGTATGGCAGTGTTGACAGGCTTTGTGTTTTCTTGGATTTTTTAAAGAAAATCAGAACTTATAATCATACTCAATAATCAAAGGCGAGTGGTCAGAAAAGCGTACATCTTTATAAATATCGGTAGCAGTGACCTTACCTTTTAAACTCGGTGAGGTGATGTGATAATCAATGCGCCAACCGGTATTATTTGCCCAGGCTTGGCCACGATTTGACCACCAAGTGTAGCTGTGTTCGGCTTGCTCTATTTCTCTAAACGCATCAACATAACCCACCTCATCGAAAATCACATCTAACCAAGCGCGTTCTTCGGGCAGGAAACCTGAGTTTTTTTGGTTGCCGCGCCAGTTTTTGATATCTGCTTTTGTGTGTGCGATATTCCAATCGCCACAAATAACAATATCTCTGCCTGTTTTGAGCATCGCTTCCATTTTGGGTTTAAAGTAATCCATGCAGCGATATTTATATTCTAAGCGTTCTTCTTTGGCTGAACCAGAAGGCATATATAAAGACACCACCGATAAATTCCCGACTTGAACCTCAAGATATCGGCCTTCGATGTCAAAGCGTTCATCGCCCATGCCGACAATCACTTCATCGATCGGGTGTTTTGAATAAACCGCTACGCCGCTATAACCTTTCTTTTCAGCATCGTGATAATGGCAGTGGTAGCCCGCTGGGTGAAACACCTCATCTTCAAGCTGATGCACTTGTGCTTTGGTTTCTTGGATACAGACGAAATCTGCCTGCTCAGTTTTGAGCCAATCAAAAAAGCCTTTTCTGGCGGCGGCGCGGATGCCGTTGGTATTTGCAGTGATAATTTTCATGTTGATTTTTAGTGTGTTGCTTTAAATGTTTTATTGATTTTTTAAGGCCAGTGCAAGCGTCTCTAGCTGATGCTCGTTAAACACACGGATGCCGTGTTGCTGAAGCAGGCTTGCGGTTATTCCCATGCCTGGAATTAACTCGCCTGTAAAATGGCCATTATATATCTGCTGGTTGCCGCATGATGGGCTATTCGCCTTTAGCAGCGCAAATTTAATATTATGTTGTTGTGCTAAGGCTAGCGCTTGTTCTGCGCCGCGCTTAAAAGCAATACTGACATCTTCGCCTGTTGAGGTGATGACGCGATGTTGAGAATGGTCAGCGTGTTGAATTTCAGCAGCCGCTCTAGGGGTTGCTAAGCCACCTGCAATTTCAGGGCATAGCTTGATTAAACGTTGTTCAGCCAGCCAAGTTTGCAACAAAGGGTGGCTTAATAACTTGCCTTTGCCATCATAGCGAACTTGATCACCGAGCAGGCAGGCGCTGATGAGTATTTTCGATATCACGAATGCACTATGAGCTTAGAAATAAATCGAAATATCTCGATGGTTGGCTTGGCAACTTGCCACATATTTCGCTTGATCCACACTGAGTTTATCTTGCGCGCGTAGACCGATATGATCGCTTAAATCAGCTTTAAAACGAGATAACTGCGGTAACAAGCTATCTTTAGATGCCGTGCGCCAAGTTAAGTTAGCAGCGAATAATTCGGTGGCTTTAGTATAAGATGCGATGGCCTTATCCCGCTTCGCTTCGCCTTTTTTAAGCGCGCGGCGTGCTTTAGAAAGCAAGGTTTTGATCTTAGATACCCCCGGCACATCAGACATCTGTTTCTCTAACGCTTTGATCTGGAACATCGTTTCGGCAGGGTCGCCTGAATGCACACCCTCAGAGAGTGCGGCTAATGGCGCAGATAAATCTTCAGCACTTGCCGTGCTGGCAAGCACATTTTGAAGATCGCTGATCTGATTAAACGCGCCATCTAAGGTGCTTTGATAATCTCGGCGTGCTTTTTTCAGTGCATCGTTGCGCAGTTTAAATTCACCAGACATCGCACCCCATGTATCAGGAATACTATCTCTTAAGCTGCTTTCTTGTCTCTGTAAGCTTGAGATTTGCGCATTAATCGCGTTGCTTTGCGCGGCATCACCTAACCCTTTTAGCTTATCTTCAAGGGCGAGCAACGCGCTTTGCGTATTGCGGATATCGCTTTCAATCGCGCGCGTTTGCGAATGCACCGGCCGAAACTCAGGAATATAAGCGTCAACCTCAGCTTTCGCCGCATTCAAGGCATCAAGTAAAGCAGGGCCAGTGGCTATTTGTGTAAAACTGGTTTGTAAGGCCTTAGCTGTTTTAGGGGTTAAGCTGCTTAAGTCCATCGATTGAGCCGCTTTTAAAGTGGCGTTAAATGTATCTGCTTGCCCGCTAAAGCTTTCGCTCACATAGCCTTCCAAGCACATTTGCAGTTTAGGGTTGACGGGCGGCGGTGCAGTCTCAGAGGTTAAGTGCATTTTAAGTGGCAAGTAATTGACCAAGCTGGGGTAAAAGCCCGCAATCGCTAAGCCCAGTAGTTGTAAGCCGATAAACGCGCTCGCGCCTTTGTAAATATCAATGGTTTTGATAATTTTATCTGCCACGCCGCGTAAGTAAAACAAGGCAAAGCCAAAGGGTGGGGTTAAGAATGAAGTTTGCATATTCAAGCCGATCATCACGCCAAACCACACAGCGGTAATGTTTGCTTCTGGGTTAGCAAGTAAGATCGGCGCGACGATCGGCACCACCACCACTGCAATCTCGATGAAATCTAGAAAGAAGCCGAGCAAGAAAATAACCAGCATCACCACTAGGAATTGCGTCCAAAACCCGCCCGGCAAGCCGACTAAAAAGTGCTTAACGATTTCCTCACCGCCAAAAGCGCGAAAGGCTGAGGTGAGCATGGCGGCACCAATTAAGATGATGAACACCATTGAAGTGGTTTTAACCGTTTCGATCATCACGCCGTTTAAAGTGTTATCCACTTTATACGCGCGCCAAGCACTCCAGCCAATGGCAATGAGTAAAAATACCACGGATATAATCGCCATCATAATGCCAAATTCATCACGCTCTGTGGTGGCACTTTTGATATTTAAGTTATATTGGCTGGCGAAATATAAAATAGAGGCGGTGGCGGCCAGCGCAATGATGGCAGGAATATACGCGCCTTTCTTGCCTTCATGTAGGCGATAACCGGCCATAATCATCGCGCCAATCGCACCGATTGAACCTGCTTGGTTGACGGTTGCAATGCCGCTTACAATCGAACCTAGCACCATAAAAATTAAAGCCAAAGGCGGAATTAAGGCCATGAGTATGCGCCGAACAAACGCGGAGTCTCGCTTACCTTCAAACGGTACAGGCGGTGCCATTTCAGGCTTGAAGAAGGCAACGATAAGAATATACGCCATGTATAAGCCGACTAAAATTAAGCCCGGAATAAACGCGCCCATGAACATATCGCCCGCGCTGGCGGAGATCACATCAAACTGCGAGGGCATCCCATATTCACCTGTGGTGGTGCGGTAGAGCGTCTTGCGCATGGTGTTGGCTTGGTCAGCCGCACTGGAGAGTTGATCTGCCAGAATGATTAACACAATAGACGGCGGGATAATTTGCCCTAAGGTGCCCGAGGCACAAATCGTGCCGCAAGCGAGCGATTTAGAATAATTATTGCGCAGCATCGCGGGCAGGGAGATCATGCCCATGGCGATAACGGTTGCGCCAACAATGCCTGTGGTGGCCGCAAGCAGGGCGCCAACAAACACCACCGAAACGCCTAACCCACCTGGAACGGGGCCAAATAATTGTGCCATAGAGAGCAATAAGTCTTCGGCGATTTTTGAGCGTTGCAGCATGATGCCCATGAAAATGAATAGAGGAATTGCGATTAAAGTGTCGCGCTCAACAATCCAATATAAGCTCCTAAAATTGGTGACGCCTGCGCTCAGCCATTGTTTGGGGCCATCATTGGCAAAATAGGCGTCTATATTGCCTTCAAATAAATACCCTGAACCTGCTGCGAGTAAGATGGTGATAATCGCTGCACCGGGCAAGGAGAACGCCACGGGAAAACCTGAGGTCAGCGCTGCGACCATGATTGCAAATAAGAGGCCTAGAAATAGTAGTTCCATTAGTGGTCTCCTCCTTGTGGCACCGGCGCATTTTTATCGCCCGTCAAATAAGCAACGCTGCTTAAAAAATAACTAATGAATTGAATCGCCATTGAAACGGCAAAGATGACTAAAAAACCCGCCATTAAATATTTCACATACATGCCATAACCGCTTTGCGAGATTTCAAAATTGATGATTGGACTGCTTAAACTGCTAAAACTGCTTTCCATGCCCATGTATAAAATCGTGGCACACAATGGA
>JAZGFQ010000206.1:0-5611 GCA_036479635.1 Arenicellales bacterium | reverse complement strand
TTCATCAGTATCATCAATGACAGGCTGGTATGTATTGGGCAGAACGCCGATGACTTTATTTGATGCAAAAGCGGATGAAGTGGTGCCATTCTCAGTAGGTGATTGCATCACATTTTACGCCGTTGATTTAACCGAATATGAACGTTTAAAAAAGCTTAATATCGTTAACCAGCGTGCAGGCTTAGCATTATTACAAAGTAACCCCATATGAGCCAGCTTAAGTTTTTGCGCGCGCCCTTTGTATCGTTGCAAGATGCAGGGAGAAAGGGCTATTTTCGTTATGGTATTCCGCCCGCAGGGCCGATGGATTGGGCGCGTCATGCGATGGTCAATAGCATGCTTAATAAGCCACTCTCATCTGCAGCGATAGAGATTGGTCCTGCGGGTATGAGCTTAAGCCTGGATGTTGGCACGCTGCAAGTCAGTTTTGCGGGGCTAAAGTTTAAGTTTTTGATTGATGGTGAACGGCTGCCCGTGCCGTCGCGTGCCTTGCTCAAAGCAGGGCAGACATTAGAGGTGATTCCACTCAAAGGCGCGATGTGGTCATATTTAGGACTGCAAGCTGAGATAGATATCCCTGAAATATTAGGGTCTCAATCAGAAAACAGTGCCAGTGGCATGCGCCCTGTTGAGATAACAGAAAATACGATTCTACCGCTTAAAATGAAGGCGCCCATCAAACCTTATTTTCAGGCGGTGATAGACCCTTACATCACCCAGCAATCTCAGTCTATTCGTATTCTGCCCAGCACGCAATATGAAGATTTCTCAGCGAAAACACAGCAATCGCTAGTGCAAGTACCTTGGTCGATTGAACCGCAGTTTAATCGCATGGCTTATCGTTTAAACGGGACAGAGATAGTGTGTGAGCAGGGGCATGATATTCTATCGGATGGTATTACCATGGGGGCAATCCAAGTGCCGGGCGATGGCAAGCCGATTATTTTAATGGCAGACCACCAAACCACTGGCGGTTATCCTAAAATTGCCTGCATTAGTAAACTTGATTTACCTCGTTTAACGCAAATAGCGCCAAAACAGTTTTTCATGTTTCAATGGCAAACGGTTGAGCAAGCGCGTATTGAGTACATGAGTATGTTGAAGCAAATCCAGAACCTAACAGCGCTTTCTGTTAATCTAAGTTAATTAGAGATCAATTTGATTTGGCTAATATGCACGTTGAATGACATAGGAAATAAGAATGAATAAAAACACCGTTAAACATTTGCTTCATTTTATTGAGCATGTGGCTTTAGTCTTGATTTTAATTGCGACCATCGTCGCCATCGGCCAAGAATTAATGGTGATGATAGACAACAAACATGTGCGCTTAAGCGATTTGCTCTTATTGTTTATTTATCTAGAAGTCATCGCTATGATCGGCATTTACTACGAAGAACACCGCTTGCCTGTGCGTTATCCTATTTATATCGCTATGGTGGCCCTAGCACGATATATTATTTTAGATTCCAAAGAGTTGAGTTGGCAGGGTTTGATGGGCATAGGTGCAACTATATTGCTGCTGGCGATTGCCGTGCTGATTCATCGGTATGGACACGTTAAATTCCCTTATGTCTCTAAAGAAGAGTGAACTGGCGTAGGCTGGCAACAGCCGTTGGTACTATTCAATCAGGGCTTAAAATCACGATAATGACGCCATAATATTCACCTCTAAAAGACTTAAAATTATGACCGATTCAGTAAAAATGCAACACATCATCAATGGTGAAAAAGTCACTGGCACGGCGGATCGCCATTTTGAGATTTGCAACCCTGCCACCGGTAAATGTATCCGTAAAATCCAAGGCGCGAGTGTTGCCGAGGTTGATTTAGCCGTCGCGGCAGCGAAGCAAGCAGGTTTAAGTTGGCGCGAAGTCACGCCGTCTAAGCGCGCGCAAATCATGTTTACTTACCGTGATTTGATTATTAAAAACCTCGATGAGCTCGCCAAAATGGTATCAGAGGAGCATGGCAAAACGTTAGCCGATGCCAAAGGCGAAGTAATGCGTGGCGTTGAAATCGTAGAGTTTTGCACCGCGATTAACAGCCACTTAAAATCAGATTATACCGCCAGCGTCTCCGATGGCATTGACAGCTATAACATGCGCTTTCCTTTGGGCGTGTGCGCAGGTATTACGCCGTTTAATTTCCCTTCAATGGTGCCGATGTGGATGTACCCCGTGGCAATTGCTTGCGGTAATACTTTTGTGTTGAAATTATCCGAAAAAGACCCATCTGCAGGTTTAAGGTTAACCGAGTTGATGGAAGAGGCCGGTTTGCCTAAAGGTGTGTTGAACACCATTGTGGGCGATAAAGAGGCGGTAGATGCGATCTTGCATCACCCTGATATCAGCGCGGTGAGCTTTGTGGGCTCAACGGCGGTGGGTGAGTATATCTATCAAGAAGGCAGCAAATACAATAAGCGCGTCCAAGCTTTGTGCGGTGCGAAGAACCACATGATTGTCATGCCTGATGCGAGTTTAGACCAAGCCTGTGATGCCGTGATTGGTGCGGCTTATGGCTCAGCAGGTGAGCGTTGCATGGCGGTGGCAGTGGTGATTACCGTGGGTGATGAAACCGCCGATAAATTGATCGAAAAATTAACCCCGATGATCAAAGGCTTGCACGTTGGCCATTATGATGAGCCAGGCGTAGAAATGGGGCCAGTCATCTCACAAGAGAGTAAAGATCGTATTCTAAATTACATTGATCAAGGCGAAGCGCAAGGCGCAGAACTTAAAATCGATGGACGTGATTTAGCCGCTAAAGCAGGCCATTTCATTGGCGGTTGTTTGTTTGATAAGGTACAACCGAATATGTCGATTTACACCGATGAAATTTTCGGCCCTGTGCTGTCGGTTATACGAGTTGAAACCTATCAAGAAGCATTAGCGTTGATTGACAGCCACGAATATGGCAATGGTGCAACGATTTTCACCCGCGATGGCGATACCGCTCGGCATTTTACCATGAACGTGCAAGTCGGCATGGCTGGCGTGAATGTGCCGATTCCTGTGCCAGTGGCAATGCATAGTTTTGGGGGCTGGAAGCGTTCATTATTTGGCTCAAATTCAATCCACGGCATGGAAGGCGTACGTTTTTACACCAAGCTTAAAACCATTACCACGCGCTGGCCATCAGGCATTCGAGATGGCGCTGAGTTTCATTTTAGAAGTGGTAAAGACGCGGTATAGCGCGGTCTTTTTGAAGGGTTGAGTTTGAACTTTAGGTCATTACGAACCGCAAAGCGAACAACTCAGCCCCTTATAATAGAAAGCTTTTTCAACTGTCTCTGCGAGCGTAAAGCGCGGCGGTCCCGTTCCGAAGCCTGAGTATTCACGAGATTACTGTGTGTGCGTTACTCGCAAAGCGATGTGCCCAATCCAACGGAATTTAACTCCGTCCTCTTGACGACCGAACAGCCTATGCTTCAAAGGGCTTAACGTGAACAGGCTTGCCCCAAAGCTTACTAAATAAGGTTAAGGTGTTTTCCTGAATTTTACTGCTTAAGAATAAATTGCTACCTTTTTCAATGCGCGTGCTTAATAGATTATTTTCAGCTAGTTTTCGCTGGGTTTCATTGGCAACGGCATCATGGGTGTGAATGATATGTGCCTGCTCGCCTACGATGTGCCTCAAGGCATTATTTAGAAAGGCATAATGCGTACAGCCCATCACAAAAGTGTCGATCTCATGCTCAAGCATTGGCGCAACAAACTGGTTTAATAGTGTATTGATTTCTACACCTTCAAGTGGCTTGGATTCAATGAGTTCAACTAGCCCAGAACAGGCCTGTATTTCAATATGAGCGTGATCAGAAAAGCGGCTCAGCAACGCTGTAAAGGCCTCACCCTTTAGGGTTTGTGCTGTTGCCAACACACCGATTCTCCCTTTTTCACTGAGTGCCACCGCAGGTTTAATGCCAGGTTCTACACCGACAATGGGAATCGTGTATTGTGCTCTCAGTGCTTCAATGGCGTTCACTGTCGCGGTATTACACGCCACAACGATGAGTTTGACGTTTTGTTGAATAAAGTAATCAACGATTTCAGTGCTGCGCCTGATTAGAAATTCAGCGCTCTGATTACCATACGGCGCATGGTGCGTATCGGCGATATAAATTATATCTTCGTTGGGTAATAACTGCCTGATGCTGCGTGTGATCGATAAGCCGCCCACGCCAGAGTCGAAAATACCGATCGGGTTATTTTTCATCCTTTAAAGTGATGAGCAGATAGATTAAACGCTAAGACAGCGCGTAATCAACATCAATCACTGCACCGATATCGCTTAAGAACTTCAAGCTTAGGCCACGAAAACCTAAATCTAATGGTGCTTGGTTTTCATCCGTTGATAATGTCAGCACCACGCCCAATTTAGGCGATAAATTATGGCTTTCAATGACATTAATAATGGCATCTTTTTCAGGTTCAAGCAGTTTGATGAGATCATCGGTTAAGGCAAAAATATCGACATCCCCTGCGACATTATCCAAAGATAACTCCCACACGCTGATGGCAGGTTTCTCGGTTGGACTGCTCGCGCCATCGTTCACCACCGTGGTGGGCGTAAGGCCAAGTAATTCTGTTATTTCATCTGGGTTGTATTGATAACCAGCGAGCGAGAAAAATACGCGTCCTTCGTTTGAAGCCAATTTACAGCCCTCTTATAGGAGAAAATTATTAAGAGGGGTGATTATAGCGTTCTAGGCGGGGCTAGGCATACTGTTGAAAGCCTTATCAAGCATGAAACTTGATAAGGCGGTGCAAAGAAAAACGGTTATAAACTGCTAATGACATCGCGCAGAATATCGGTGGTTTTGTCTATATCAGCTTCAGTGTAAATAAACGGAGGTGCGATCAAGCCGCAATCGCCGGTCATTTTAATATTTAAACCCGCTGCAAAGAGCCTTTTCTGCATCTCTAATCCACGCACACCCACCATGCCATCGTGAGCGAGATCAATGCCCGCTAATAAGCCATAACCGCGGATATCGGTGACTAAAGATAAATCTTGTAAAGACAGCATAGACTTTAAAAAATAATCAGATAATCCCGCAGCGCGTTCAAATAGATTTTCATGTTTAAACACGTTCATAGTCGCTAAACCTGCCGCGCAGGCAGCTGGATGGCCTGAATAGGTATAGCCATGGAATAACTCGATGCATTTATCCGTGGCAGAATTAAAAATCACATCTCGGACTTTATCACTCACCGCGGTCGCACCCATGGGTTGCGCACCATTGGTTAAGGCTTTCGCCATGGTGATGATATCTGGTATCACCCCGAAGGTATCTGCAGCAAAGGCTTTACCCGTGCGGCCAAAACCGGTGATGACTTCATCAAAAATCAATAAGATGCCGTGATGGTCGCAAATCTCGCGCAGGCGTTCAAGATAACCCACGGGTGGCACTAAACAGCCTGTAGAGCCAGCGATCGGTTCAACAATACAGGCAGCGATGGTATCAGCGCCTACATTTTGCGCCGCGCGCTCAAGATCATCGGCTAACTCAGCGCCTGTGGGTGCTTGGCCTGATTGATATTGATAGTCTTCTTGCCATGTGTGGCGCATATGAATTACGCCCGGCACGCCTGGCCCAAAAGCTTGTCGG
>JAZGFQ010000205.1:0-2544 GCA_036479635.1 Arenicellales bacterium | reverse complement strand
GGGCGAGCCACCTTTAAAGTTAGTGCAGAATATCGTCTCAAGAATTAAGGTGTTAGCACGTTTAGACATAGCCGAACGCCGCTTACCGCAAGATGGGCGAATTAAAATCCGCTTCTCTCGCACACGCACCATTGATTTTCGTGTTTCTACCATGCCTACTTTATTCGGCGAGAAAGTGGTGCTGCGGATACTCGACCAAAGTGCTGCGAACTTAAAGCTCGAAACATTGGGCATGGAGCCGCCGCAATTAGCCTTATATCAACACGCGACCGAACAGCCTCATGGCATGATATTGGTGACAGGCCCCACGGGCAGTGGTAAAACGGTGACGCTTTATTCTGCGCTTGCTGTGTTAAATAAACCTGATTTAAATATTAGTTCAGCTGAAGACCCCGTTGAAATTTATGCTGATGGCGTAAACCAAGTTTCGATCAATGAAAAAGCAGGCTTAACCTTTGCAAAAGTTTTGCGCGCGTTTTTGCGTCAAGATCCAGATGTTTTAATGGTGGGCGAAATACGAGATTTAGAAACAGCAGATATTGCGATTAAAGCGGCACAAACGGGGCACTTAGTGTTGTCAACCTTACACACTAACGATGCGCCTAGCGCGATCACACGAATGATCAACATGGGCGTTGCGCCCTTTAACATTGCCTCAACAGTGAATTTAGTCATTGCGCAACGGCTAGTGCGCCGATTATGTAATGCTTGTAAGCGCCCGATTGAACTGCCTAAGCCTGCATTACGCGATGCGGGTTTTACTGATGCGCTAATAGACAAGGCGACCATATTCGAGCCGGTGGGTTGCAGTGGCTGCTCTAATGGTTACCGAGGGCGAACGGGTATCTTTGAAATTATGCCTATTTCAGCTGAAACGGCTGAGTTGATTATGAATAAGGCCACTGAAGCTGAGATTGCGCGGCAAGTCCGTAAAGAAGGCGTGTTGCCTTTGAAGGGAGAGGGCGTGAAGAAAGTGGCGGCGGGCATTACGAGTTTGGCTGAAATTGAACGGGTTACTAAGGATTGATATTTATTCTAATGCCCGTCTTTATTATGACCGCCCTGCGCTAAGCATGCGACAATTTAAGGTCGAAGCCCCGTGGCGCGCATCAGGCTTCGGACCGAGATTGCCGCACTTCGTTCGCAATGACAAAACTTACTAGGCCTTTTTAGCTCGCCCTAAAGAATACTGTCATTGCGAACGTAAGTGCAATGACATGGCGGAAGGTTTAGAATCATTGATTAAAATACAGACATCAAACAATAGACGCACGAATGGCCAAAGCACAAACTAAAGTCAAGCTACACAACTTCATCTGGAGTGGCACTAACCATAAAGGGGTTAAAGATAATGGCGAAATTGAAGCTGCCTCTATACGTTTGGCGCGCATGCTGTTACGGCAAAAAGGTATCAATGTTAAAAAAGTTCGAAAAGAAGCTAAGCCTTTATTTGGTGGGCCAAAGGTAACGAATAGGGATATCGTCGTACTTACACGACAACTAGCAACGATGGTTGAAGGCGGCATTCCAATTGCGCAATCCATTACGGCCGTGGCGCAAAGTAGCGAAAACCCTGCTGTGAGGAAACTATTATCAAATATGCGCCGCAGAGTTGACTCAGGCGAGAACCTCACCAGCACGTTAAAGCACCATCCAAAACATTTTAACCAACTTTACATCGGTCTTGTAACGGTTGGTGAAGAATCAGGCACATTAGGCCCGATGCTTATTCGTATTGCTGCCTATTTAGAGAAATCTGAAGCGCTGAGACGAAAAATTAAATCTGCAATGATGTACCCCGTTATTGTATTTGGCTTAGGCATGTTAATCGCAGCAGGTTTATTGATTTTTATCATTCCACAATTTCAAACCTTGTTTAATGACTTTGGCGCAGAGCTTCCTGCTCTAACTAAATACGTCATCAAAGCTTCAGAATTCGTGCAAGCACAATGGTTCTTTATCTTGGCGGGGATGGTGATTTTTTTCTATGTCTATAGAAGCTTGTATCGAAGCAGTGAGGCTGTTTTATACGCCACAGATAAAATGGTGTTGAAAATCCCTGTATTTGGCCCGCTGATTCGTAAAAGTGTATTAGCCAGAATCTCTCGCACCATTGCCATCATGTTCCGTGCAGGTATTCCACTGGTTGAAACACTCGGCACCATTGCACCCGCTGCGGGCAATTACATTTACACCAAAGGCTTAGCGCAAGTTAGAACAGATATTTCCACAGGACAACCGTTGGAATCTTCTATGCGTGATACAAAGCTATTCCCCAGCATGGTATTACAAATGGTGCGTACAGGTGAAGAAACGGGCGAAATGGATTCAATGTTAGATAAAGCCGCTGATTATTATGAAGATGAAGTGGATAATACGGTTGATTCCATTAGTAGCTTGGTAGAGCCGATGTTGGTGGTAGTACTGGGCATTATGATCGGTACCGTTGTCATCGCTATGTATTTACCCATCTTTAACCTTGGTTCTGTATTCTAGGTTTATGATCGAACTCCTTAGTCAGTCTCCTGCCATTTGGGGCAGTTG
>JAZGFQ010000204.1:0-5899 GCA_036479635.1 Arenicellales bacterium | reverse complement strand
GAAAACTTAAATGATTTAGAAAATAATAATGGTTTATTGCGTAACAGCGAGAACCTATTGCTTTATCGCAAGGCCATTGGGCATAGCACCACCTTTTGCTCAATCATTTATAACACCTCAAAAACGGTGCTGAACCCCTTAGGGCGGCCAGTGCGTCGCACTCAGGTGCCTGATGAAGTGAAGCATGTTTGGAATCGCATGAATCTGCTCATTATTGAATATATGCTTGAGCAGTTTCCTGACCCTAAAAAGCATTTAGTATTGGCAGGGGAGGCGAGTTTAAAGTTAGGGGGACACGATACTTAATTATGATATGATTGCCGAATGCCCAGACTAGCCCGAGTAGTTGTTCCTCACTATCCTCACCATATTATCCAGCGCGGGAATCGGCGGCAGGATGTGTTTTATAAGGAATCAGATTATCACTATTATATTTCTTTATTAAAGGCATGGTGTGAAGAAGAACAAATAGACATTCTTGCTTATTGTTTAATGACCAACCATGTACATCTAGTGTTGGTTCCAGGAGAAGAGCCTAATCTCAGCCGAGCCGTTGGTGAGACGCATAGACGTTACACTCGAATGATTAATTTTCGTGAAAAGTGGAAAGGTTATTTATGGCAGGGGCGTTATAGTTCTTATGTTTTAGATGTAAACTGGTTATTGGCGACATTGGCCTATGTTGAGCTTAACCCCGTAAAAGCTAAGATGGTGGTAAATGCATGGGATTACAGATGGAGTAGTATTCATGGCCATTTAACGGGAAGTGATCCATTTGGGTTAATGGCCCAAAATGAGCATATGAAATATGTTCAGTTAGAAGATTGGAAAGAATATATACATGCGGCTCAGCATACAGAAGATAAGCAGATAATGCAGCATGAAAGAACAGGTAGGCCGCTAGGTTCAGAACAGTTTATTGATAACGTTGGCGTATTATTAGGGAGAGACCTAAAGAAGAAACAGCCGGGGCCAAAGGTTAAATGATAATTAAGTATCGTGTCCCTCTAACTTTTTATGCGCTAAACCATGAGTGAAACTTGGAACATACTCGTAAAAACACTCTCTGGTATACCCTAATTTAGTAAACACCTAATAGCGTTACAATTAACGCTAAACACATGCTGGAGAACCCTATGAATGAACAGCTAATGTTAGCTCAAGACACCTTGCTCAACTTTACAACAAACCTCTATTTGCTCGCGGTCGTTGTATTGGTGGCAAGTTACCTAATGTATTTGCTAGCCAGTCGCATTATCTTGGTCTCTCTTAAAAAGCTGTTCAAGCAGACGGCAACGCATGTGGATGATGTTTTCGTTGAACAAGGCGCTATTCATCGCTTAGCCTATTTTGTGCCTTTATTGGTTATTTACGCCTCTGCTGACTTGTTTCCTGAATACAGTGATTTCATTCGGCGGTTTTTATCAGCCGCATTGGTGGTGGTTTTAATCCTGTTTATAAATGCGGTTCTAGATGCGGTTAATGTCATTTACAGCCAAAGTAAGTTTGCAGAAGGCTTAAATATAAAAAGTTATTTACAGATTAGTAAACTACTGTTGAATATCTTTGGTGGCATCATTGCTATCGCGATAGTAATTAATAAAACGCCTGTTTATTTACTCAGCGGGATTGGCGCTTTAACGGCGGTTTTATTATTGATCTTTAAAGATACGATTTTATCGTTTGTTGCCAGCATTCAGATACATTCAAATGAATTATTCAAAGTGGGTGATTGGTTGGAAGTGCCTCAATTCGGCGCAGATGGGGATGTGATTGATATTGCCTTACATACCATCAAAATTCAGAATTGGGATAAAACCATTTCCATTATCCCTTCGCATAAGCTCATTGAATCTTCGTTTAAAAACTGGCGAGGAATGTCTGAAAGTGGTGGCAGACGCATTAAACGATCGCTCTATATTGATCAGACAAGCATTCGTTTTTGCGATGAAGAAATGATTGAGAAATTTAAATCCTTTAAGTTGATCGAACCTTATCTGGAAACAAAGCTAGCAGATATTGAGGCTGAAAATGCCAGCCAGAACCTTGATATGCAAGCGCTGGTTAATGGGCGGAGACTGACTAATATCGGGGTTTTTAGGGCTTATATAGAAGCGTATTTAAAAAACCACCCAATGATTCACCCAGATCTCACCTTTCTGATACGGCAACTAGCACCCAACGAAAAAGGCTTAGCGATAGAGATTTATGTTTTTACCAATGTGACGGACTGGATTGCTTACGAAGCGATTCAGGCCGATATTTTTGATCACCTGCTGGCCGTGTTGACGGAGTTTGAATTACAGATATTTCAAAACCCGACGGGCAAGAGTTTTGAGGCGTTAGGAAAATTAAAGTAAGCCGTTTTATGGGCGTGTTTAAATGGGCTGGCGCTGATCTTCCCGAACGGGCGGATTAAACCATTCATCAAGATCATCACCATCAAGTTCAGTGCCTTGTGCATTGATAATAGCCTTGCCTTCATCGTTTAAGCCTTTCATGCCCAGTTTAAGTGAAATGACTTGCTTAAACCCGAGTTCTTGCAGGCGCAGTGCCGCAAAAGCGCTGCGGTGGCCTGAGCGGCAAATGAGTAGGACAGGGTGGTTTTGAGCTGCCGCAAGCGTTGGAATGGTTTCATCGAAATCCCAACTGCAAGCACTTTCCAGAATTCCGCGCGGTGCGCTGATGGCATTTTCTAAACGTGCCATTTTAAATTCAGCAGGTTCGCGTACGTCAATCAATAAAGCGTTTGGGTTTTCGCTTAGATAATCATCGAAATCCCACGGCATGATTTCAGTGATTTGGGCGTAGGTTTGTTCTAATAGTTCGGTGTAATTCATTCGTGGATTATAGCCTTATACGAATCACGCTAAAGTAAGCAATGCTAGGTCAATCTGTCCAAGTTCAATCGATCCTAACCTAACCTGCTATAACGATAAGCGTAATACATGATTGGAATCACGATTAAAGTTAGCAGGGTAGAGACCAACAAACCAAAGATCAATGAAATCGCTAAGCCTTTAAAGATAGGGTCATCCAAAATAAAGAACGCGCCTGCCATTGCAGCTAAGGCGGTTAAAATAATCGGCTTAGCGCGCGTAACGGCCGATTGCATTACCGCCTCTTCTAGTGCAACACCTGCGGCGATTTGCTGATTAATAAAATCGACCAGCAATATGGAGTTCCTGACGATAATCCCTGCCAGCGCGATCATGCCGATCATCGAGGTGGCGGTGAATTGTGCATCACCAAATAGGCCCATTAAGGCATGGCCTGGCATCACGCCGATGAGGGTCATCGGAATCGGGGCCATGATGATCAGCGGCACTAAATAAGAGCGAAATTGCGCGACGACTAAGAGATAAATCAAAATCAGACCAATTGCGTAAGCAATACCCATATCACGAAAAGTCTCGTACGTAATTTGCCATTCGCCATCCCATTTAATACTGTTTTCAACGGGGTTGTCGGGTTGATTGATGAAAAACTGTTCAATGCGTTCATCGCCTTCTAGGGCATCAATTTTGCTGTAAATATCGCTTAAACCGTATAAGGGGCTGTCTAAGTCACCGGCCATATCGCCAGTGACGAACACCACGGGCAGCAAATCTTTATGATAAATCGTTGATTCACGTTCAGTGGGCGAGAGCGTTACCAATTCAGATAATGGCACTAAATTACCGCGCTGATCTTTGAGTTTGATTGATTGCAGGTTCTCGATACCCGCCTTATCAGCCACACTAAAACTAAGTTTAATCGGCACGGCAGTACGGCTATGGGCATTACGTAAGAAGCTCACTTCATTGCCGCCGTATAAAGTGGCAACCGTTTCAGAAATCGCTTGCTGGGAGATGCCTAGGCGCGCGGCGCGGTCGCGATCAACCTGCAAGGTGATGCGCTGGGCAGAATGCTCTAAGCTGTCGTCGATGTCGACGATATCATCGGTTTGAGCGAAAATAGCTTTGATCTGCTTCGCTGTTTTTGCTTGCTCGGCTTGGTTTAGGCCATACACTTCTGCTACTAACGGCGATAACACCGGTGGGCCGGGCGGCACTTCCACGACTTTAATCACTGCGCCAGCCTCGCCTTGCATTTGGCTAAGTTGCTCACGCAAGTCTCGGGCAATATCATGGCTTTTGCGGTCTCGATGGTGCTTATCCACTAAGTTGAGCTGGATATCACCTTGGAAGGGCTGCTGGCGTAAGTAATATTGGCGCACTAGGCCGTTAAAACCAATCGGTGAGGCTGTGCCAACGTAAGATTGATAATGCGCTAGTTCGGGTAGATTTTCAGCGATGCGTGCGGCTTTATCGACAATACGCGCGGTTTCTTCTAGTGGCGTGCCTTCGGGCATATCGATGACTAGCTGGATCTCAGATTTATTATCAAAGGGCAGCATTTTCATCACCACACTTTGATTCATGGTGAGATAAATAGATAACAAAATAAGAAAGATGAGTACCAAGCCCATTGAGAAGCGTTTTGTCCAACCTGCACGCTGCTTCAAAAAGGGCGAGAATAGTTTTCTAACCCACGCAGGGATAACGATATCGTCATCGCTGTGCGCGACGGCGGCATGATCATCGCCTTTAGCTTGCGCACGCTTAGCTTGGCGGCTGAATATTTTATAACTGAACCATGGTGTGACAACAAAGGCAATGACCAAAGAAATTAACATGCCGGTGCTGGCGTTGATTGGAATAGGACTCATATAAGGGCCCATTAAGCCCGTGACGAAGGCCATTGGCATCAACGCTGCGATGACAGTGAAAGTGGCGAGAATGGTTGGCCCACCCACCTCATCGACCGCTTGCGGTATGGTTTCAAGCAGGTTATCTGCGCCTTTGTGTAGATGCCGGTGGATATTTTCGACCACCACAATGGCATCATCGACCAAAATACCAATGGAGAAAATCAGCGCGAATAAAGACACGCGGTTGATGGTAAAACCCCATGCCCATGAGGCGAATAAAGTCATCATTAAGGTAATGCCAACGGCTGAACCAACAATCAACGCCTCTCGCCAGCCCATGGTAAAAAACACTAATAATATGACTGAGGCCGTAGCGAAAATAAGTTTTTGAATGAGTTTATTGGCCTTGCTGTCAGCCGTTTCGCCGTAGTTACGTGTGACTTGATACTTCACGTCATGCGGAATGACGACGCCTTCAAGTTGCGTCATGCGCTTGATAACAGAATCAGTGACATCCACCGCATTAACGCCAGGTTTTTTCGCCACGGCTAAGGTCACAGAAGGAAAGCTGCTTGATTGCCCGTCTTGCACAATGGTATGGCTCACGTAATGCTTCGTCGCACTGGGCGCAGTGCTGATGGTCGCCACATCCGATAAATACACAGGCGCGCCTTTATTGAGGCCAACGATCAGCTCTTTCACTTCATCAACCGTGACGAGGAAATCACCCGCACGCACTTCAATTTCTTGATTATTCTCAACAAAAGAGCCTGCGTCTTTAGAGACGTTACTCAAGCGCAAAGACTGGCTTAACTCTTGGATGCTAATGCCATGCGAGGCAAGTTTTTGCGCATCAAGGTGCACATGCACGATTTGATCGATATCGCCAATGGTGGTGATGTTACGCGTGCCATTAACGCGCTTTAATTCAGCCTCTAAAGAGTGCGCGATTTGCGATAATTCATAGGCATTAAGCGCATCATTTTCTGACCATAAACTCATGGTGAGAATCGGTACATCATCAATGCCCTTGGTCTTGATGATGGGCTGGCCAATGGCAAGCGAAGGCGAGAACCAATCTTGATTGGAAAACACCTTGTTATATAAATTCAATACTGCTTGGGTGCGGTCTTCACCGACTTTAAACTGCAAAGCTAAAGTGGCCATGCCCGCTTGTGAAGCGGAGTAAATATGGTCTAAGCCTTC
>JAZGFQ010000203.1:0-4090 GCA_036479635.1 Arenicellales bacterium | reverse complement strand
CATTTTCCTTTGCGCTTGAGTTGTGCTGAGGTCTCATAAAAATATTATCGCTAATTTCAGCGGAGGCGAAGTATAACTTAACTTGATTGCGCCTAATATGGTAAATTACGCTCCGAAAAGAATCTATTAGCGGGCAGCGTTTGCTCGGCGGGTTCTTAATGCTGCATTCAGTCGCTTTAGTGTATTTAAAGTAGCTATTTGCTGATTTTATTTCAGCCTTTACCCAATTTTTCGTAGGATACATGCTTCATGTTTAAAAAACTCGCTGGTTATTTCTCAAATGACCTTGCCATTGATCTTGGCACAGCCAACACCCTTATATATGTACGCGGAAGAGGCATCATTCTTAACGAACCGTCAGTCGTCGCGATTCAAAACGATGGCCGTGGACAGAAAAAAGTATTAGCAGTAGGCTCTGAAGCTAAGCTGATGCTCGGCAGAACCCCGGGTTCCATTCAGGCAATACGCCCCTTGAAAGATGGCGTCATTGCCGATTTCAACATCACTGAGGTGATGCTCAAAGATTTCATCAAAAAGGCGCAGGAGAATCGTTTTTTCTCCAGCCCTCGAATTATTATTTGTGTGCCGTGTACTTCAACACAAGTTGAGCGCCGCGCGATTCGTGAATCAGCGGTGAGTGCGGGCGCGCGTGAAGCGTATCTAATTGAAGAGCCAATGGCGGTTGCGATTGGTGCGAATTTGCCCGTGGGTGAGCCGACGGGTTCAATGGTGGTGGATATCGGTGGCGGCACGACGGAAGTCGGCGTATTATCTTTGGGCGGCATGGTTTACGCAAACTCTCTGCGCGTAGCGGGCGATAGCTTCGATGAAAGTATCATTAACTATGTGCGTCGTCGTCATGGTGTGTTGATTGGTGAAGCCACGGCTGAGCGGATCAAGAAAACCATCGGCACGGCGTGGTCAGAATCTGAATTCATGGAAATGGAAGTTAAAGGCCGTGATGTCACTGAGGGAATGTCACGCAGCATTGTGGTGACCAGCACTGAAATTTATGAAGCGATTTCTGATTCTTTAGACCAAATCGTTCAAGCGATTCGTCAAGCATTAGAGAAAACCCCGCCTGAGTTAAGCGCGGATATTGGCGAAAAGGGCATGGTCATCGCGGGCGGCGGTGCATTGCTTCGTGATATGGATCAACGCTTTATGCAAGATACAGGCTTGCCTGTGGTGATTGCAGATGACCCACTTTCTTGTGTGGCGCGTGGTTGTGGCCGCGCTTTAGACGAAATGGACACCATTGGTAACGTATTTACTTACGATTCATAGTTTTGTTGTGCGCTGCTATTTGAATCAAGGCAGCGTTCATCATCCATTATTACACTCTGCGGCATGTTAAACACAACCGCAGTTTTTATCCTTAAGCCTTCGAATTCTCTTGTACGGTAGTCGCCTCGCGCCCCTATATCGCTTCATCTTTATTGGCATCTTTACGGTGGGCTTATTGATACTAGACCACCGCACGCATTTTTTTGATGGCTTGCGAAGTATGGTGTCTAATATTAATACGCCCTTAAATGCCATGCTCACGGTGCCAGCACGTTGGCGCACCTTTAGCGATGATTATTGGCCGAACCAAAAATTATTGAGTAAAGTTGAAAACTTAACGGCGGAGATTCAACACCTGCGTGCCAAAGTGCAAAAATATGATGCACTAGAAGCGGAGAAAAACCGCTTGATGGTGTTATTTTCAGCGAGTCAGGCGCAAAGTGATATTCAAATTAAGCTCGGTAGAATTATTCGCATCGCCTTAAAAGGTCCTTATGATCAACGCTTAGTGGTGAATCGAGGGCAGCGCGATGCGGTGTTTTTATCCCAGCCTGTGATTGATGCCAATGGCCTGATCGGGCAGGTAAGCATCATCGCTAGAGATCACAGCGTGGTGACGGTTATCACGGATGCGGAGCATGCCACACCCGTAGCGGTTTTGCGTAATGGCTTGAATGCGGTAGCGCGCGGCACAGGGAGCAGTCAACTGCTAGATATCCCATTTTTATCCTTCCAGGCAGATATTGAAATTGGGGATGTGTTGGTCACATCTGGTTTAGGTGAAGCATTTCCTGCGGGTTATCCTGTGGCTGAAGTGGTCGATATAAAAGGGGTAGCAGGTGAGCCATTTTTAACCGTTATGGCGAAGCCTTTTGCAGAATTAGACAAAGTAAAGAACATCTTAATGTTAGATCACCGAGCATTGCCATCTCAACATGATGCAGATAGCTCTGAACCAATAAACGCAGCAGAAACTTTGCCAAACGAACCCATTGCAGATGAGCCCGCACCAGACGAACCCCAGGGCATTGAAGATATGCATATCATTGATGAGGCAACGCAGTGAACAGAGGCAGCAGTATCACCGTCACGCGCAGGCCACACTGGCGCTATATCTTCCTAACGGTTGTCATGGCTTTGTTACTCAACGCGCTTCCTTTGCCTGAATCAATACAATACGTTTGGCCAGATTGGGTCATGCTTGTCGTGTTTTATTGGGCCTTGGTGCTGCCATCACATTTAGGTGTGATGTTTGGTTGGATAAATGGCTTTTTAGAAGATATCGTGAGTTTTTCATTACTCGGCCAACATGCCTTGGGTAAGGCCTTAACGGGCATGGTCGTTGCGCTGGCGGCAAAAAAAATGCATTTATTTAATTTTATTGAGCGCATGTTTGTGATTTTTATTTTGCAATCAATCAGCATTGCGATCGTGGTGTGGGTAAATCATCTTGCCTTTCAAACGCCTGTGTTGAGCATTTACTGGATGCCCGCGCTCAGTACCGCTTTAATTTGGCCTATTGCATCTTTTGTGCTGAGCCAACTAGACCCTAACGTGGTTTAGCAAAACAGATGTCCGTTACACCACTCGCCAATAATTCTGTTATTCGAGACCATTTTCGTGAAGCGTCGATTGTACAAAAACGTTTGGTGATGATTTCATTTTTGGTGGTCCTTCTTGCGATTATTTTAGTTTTTCGCCTCGTTTATTTGCAGGTTGATCAATACGAAAAATTTGCAACACTCTCTGATAAAAACCGTGTGGACACACATTCCATTGCGCCCGTGCGGGGTTTGATTTTTGACCGAAATGGTGAACCTTTAGCGAGTAACATTCGTGCGTATAACTTAGAGGTACTGCCGAAGCAAGTGAACGACATGAATAGTTTATTGATGTCAATCAACGAAGTGATTAGCCTCAGCGAGAAAGACATCGAACAGTTTAAGAAGCAGGTGAAATATCGCCCCAGCTTTGAGCGCCAAGTATTGCGGGCGAATTTAAGCGAATCAGAGGCTGCCAAATATTCCGTGCATCAGCACCGCTTACCGGGCACCTATTTAGTGGCCGCCTTGCAGCGTTATTACCCTGAAGGTGAATTGATGGGGCATGTGTTGGGCTATGTTGGGCGCATTAATCGCAAGGATTTAGAGAGGGTCGATAAGAAAGCTTACGGCGGCACACATTATATTGGCAAGCTGGGTATTGAGGCGGAATATGAAGATTTATTATTGGGTTTGGTCGGCTCAGAAGACATAGAAACGAATGCGCATGGTCAGCAAGTACGCGCGCTGACTAAAACCTTACCTAAAACAGGCAAGTCCTTATATCTAAGTTTAGACACCGAATTACAACGTAAGGCGTTGGATAGCTTGGAAGGCTACGAAGGTGCCGTGGTGGCATTAGACCCTAAAAGCGGTGAAGTCTTAGCGTTTGTCAGCGCACCAGGTTACGACACCAACCCTTTTGTGAATGGCATTAGCACTAAAAATTATAATCTTCTGCGTGAATCTGACCGCCGCCCCTTGATTAACCGTGCTTTAAATGGCCGCTATGCACCCGGTTCCACCATCAAGGGCTTTATGGGCTTGATCGCCATGAAAAATGGCATATCTCCCAGCGAAAAAGTATCTTGCCCAGGCTGGTATTCCTTGCCCAACTCTAAACATCGTTATCGATGTTGGAAGCATTCAGGGCATGGTGCGGTAGATTTACATGATTCGATCGTTCAATCGTGCGATGTATATTTTTACCGAAATGCTAAGCGTTTAGGCATAGACCGTTTATACGCAGGCATGACAGAATT
>JAZGFQ010000202.1:0-15063 GCA_036479635.1 Arenicellales bacterium | reverse complement strand
GATTGGCTATTTGAAATCTGCAGCGGTTAAAGCTAAAGCTGACGAACTGTATCAAGCCTAAAATGCAGCGGGCATCGAGGTATTATTAGATGACCGCAAAGAGCGCCCCGGCATCATGTTTGCAGATATGGAGCTGATCGGCATCCCACATCGAATCACCATTGGCGATCGCGTGCTAGAACGTGGCGTGGTTGAATATGTGCACCGCGCCAGTGGCGATAAGCAAGAGTTTGCAGTGGATGATGCGCTTGAAAGTTTACAGAAAATTTTAGGCTAAACATTACCAAAACTTAAATTTCCTATGCGCTTATCGTTGCTATGATCATCATTGATCAAACACAGATGATATGCCATGAAAAACACTACCGTTAGCGACTTCAAAAACCTTTGGCAAGAAAATCGCCATTTTGCGGTCTTTCTTGTACTCATGTTTTGTTTTCGCAGCGCAGTGGCCGATTGGAATGAAGTGCCGACAGGCTCGATGCAGCCCACCATTGTTGAAGGCGATCGCATTTTAGTGAATAAATTGGCCTATGATATTCGTGTGCCATTCACCCATCTCTCTGTGCTTAATATTTCCGAACCCAAGCGCGGTGATATTATTATCTTCGATTCAAAGGCCGCGGATAAACGCCTAGTGAAGCGTGTGATTGGCTTACCTGGGGATACGATTCAGATGGAAAACAATCAACTCACGATTAATCGGCAGCCGCTTTCATATCAAAATATCAATGAACAAGATTCAAACGAAAACTTACTGGGCGTGCGTCACCGTATTCGGACCCGTCCTTTCAGCGCTTATGCCACCTTCAAAGCCACCCAAGTTCCGCAAGGACATTATTTAGTGCTGGGTGATAACCGCGATAACAGCGCCGATTCACGCATGATTGGTTTTGTACCCAGAAAAGAAATTATCGGACGAACTCAGCGTGTGGTGATGTCGCTTAATTACGATAAGCACTATTTACCGAGAAGCGAGCGCTTTTTGAAAGTGCTTTAAACCACTTTAATCGGCAACACATAGAAATACACCGACATAAAATGACACGCGCTTCCAATCAAAACAAACACATGGAAAAGCGCATGATTCAAAGGAATGCGCTTAATGCTGTATAAAATCGCCCCCACTGAATAAGCCAAACCGCCTGCCACGAGCCAAAACATTCCCTCGGCTGATAACTTAATGCTTAAGTCGCTAATCGCAAAGATGATCATCCAGCCCATAAACACATACAACAAGGTTGAGAGCAGACGAAACCGGCCAGTGAAAAATATTTTTAAAATAATCCCTGCAATGGCCATTAACCACGAAATGATGAAAATATTTCTGCCAGTTTCATTGCCTAAGGTAATCAAACAAAAAGGCGTATACGTGCCCGCAATGAGCACATAAATGGAGGCATGATCAAGGATTCTTCGTCGCTGCCTTAGCTCGGGTGTTGTCGCACTATGATAAAGCGTTGAAGCTGAATACAGCATCACCAAGCTCACTCCAAATACGATAAAACTAATTTTATAAAGCAGGCTGCCTTCAATCAGCTGATGCGTTGATAACAGAAACAAAGCAATCAGGCTTAAAATTATTCCGAGCCCATGGGAATAAATGTTAAATTTTTCTTCTAATGGAGAATAAAACTTAGGAGAAGACATAATATTCACCTCTTTTCAGATGGTTATTAATGCGTTGTAAACTGAACACCCACTTGGTTGGTATATTCTTTATCGTAAACCAGCTCTATCGATACCTCGCCGTCTTTATCATCGAATTTCACTTGCTTTAAATCGGCGATATACACCGCTAAGTAACTGGTCATCGCGCTGGCCATGGCTTCGTTATCGCCTTTAATCGCATGGTATAAGTTCGATGCGACGAACTCAGCCTTTTGGCCTTGGTCAGGGTCGTTAATTTGCTTCTCGCCCAAACTAAAGCCATTGGCCATCTTCTTATCCATATTACTAAGATGATCAGCCTGGCGAGATTCTAACGGCACGCTGCGGTCATATTCTATTTGGGCGATGTCGTTTAAAAGAATGGCGAGTTTGTAATGCATAATGTTGTGTGTCGAATGGATGCCTAGAAGGCTTATATCATGAGGCTGAATCTGCTCTTTGCAAGCTAGTACATTGTCCAGCTTATAATGACGGGTGAGCGTTTTTGTGGTGTTTCGCATCAAGGCATGTCTAGCAGGCAATGGTCACTCCCTTGGCAAGAGACATAACGCCGAGGCGGGACAACACAAAAGCGCCCGAAGGGTTGAATTGTGAGCGCCCATGGCGGTGTTCCGCTTCTTGAGAAGGGAGTGACCATTCTCTGCGAAGCGCGCCTAACCATGAACACTCACAATTCAACTCACCCGTCATTATAAGCTGGACAATGTACTAGGCTTATGCGCCTCTAAATGGCTGAGATCAACTTGGCTGCCAAAGCGTTGTTTAATCGCTTCAAATGCTGCCACACGCTTACTGAAGAAATGTTCCGCGCCGATGACATCATATAAACCTGATCTTTTCAGGGTGTCAGTGAGCTTGAATTTTGCGCGCGTAATGTAAAATGCAATCCCCGCTTCCTCAAGCCGCGCAACCATGTGCGTCAACATTTCCTCACCCGTTGCATCGATCTGATCAATCGCTTCTAAATCTAGAATTAACGCACGCAATAAAGGTTTATCCGCTACTGCGTTTAATAAGCGCCGCTCTAAATAACTGGCATTGGCAAAATATAAATCACCATCGTAACGATACAAAGCCATGCTTTCGCTGGTTTGCATGCCAAATTTTTGCGCATCCCGATAGGTGCCGTCTTCATCTAAGGCCACTTCTGCAAAATGAGGCTGCATGGTGCGATACATATACAAGCCGATGGACAAGGCAATGCCCATAAAAATACCCCACTCCAAATGCGGCGCGAAGAATAAGGTGCCTAAGAACACGGTTAATGCAACTACGCCATCATGCGGGTTCACCCGCCATGCGTGCTTGAACGGCTGAAATTGAATCATCCCCACCACTGCAACGATAATCACTGCTGCTAATGTCGCCAATGGAATAAAATAGAGTAAGCCTGTGAAAAATAACAAGGTAAAGCCCACAATCAAACCTGAAACGATGGCCGTGAAACCTGTTTTAGCGCCTGCATCAAACGCCACTGCCGTGCGCGAAAATGAGCCTGATACGGCATAGCCTTGGCTGATACCCGCCACTAAATTCGCCAAACCCTTGCCCACCATTTCTTGGTTGGCCGATAAATGCTGGCGGGTTTTAGACGCCACCGCTTTAGCGATGGAAAAAGCCTCAACAAAGCTTAAAATTGCGATCATAAATGCAGGCATCAATAAGGCGGTTAAATCGCTGGGATTAATGCTGGGCATGATGAATGCTGGCAAGCCCGCGCTGACTTCACCCACAATTTTTCCGCCCAAGGCATCATATTTAAACCACCACGACAACACCGTGGCGACAATCACCGTGATTAAAATACCCGGTAATTTAGGTGCATATTTCTTAAACCCAACTAACAAGGCCAGTGAAAGCCCGCCCATCAGCATTGTCGGTAAATGAGACTGGCTAGGAATCGCTTTGACTAAAGCCCATAGCGTTTCATAAAGGTGTCCACCACTTAGGTTCTCAATGCCAAATAATTTACCCACTTGCAAAGTGCTGATGACAATCGCAGCAGCGTTGATAAAACCGATGATAACGGGATGAGATAAGAAATCGACAATTAAACCTAAACGTAACAAGCCTAAAATCAACTGCATTGCGCCCGCTAAAATGGCCAGCATTGCGGCATAAGCGATGTATTCTTGGGTATTCAATCCTAAGGGAATCAAGGCCGCGGCAGACATCAGCGAGATAATCGCAACGGGGCCATTTTGAAGCTGCCGCGAAGAGCCGAACAAGGCGGCGACAATGGGAATTAAAAAGGCTGAATACAAACCTGCTTCGGGCGGCAAGCCTGCTAACTGCGCATTGGCCATGGCTTGCGGAATCAATACCAAGGCGACGGTAATGCCTGCTAAAACATCCGCTTTTAAAACCGCGAAATTTTTAAGTTCGAAGATCCAATCTAAAAAGGGAATAAAGCGCCTGCCTGCATCACGTAATAAGCCTGAAAAATAACTCAACATGGCAAACACACACACCCAGAAACACAAAACCCTTCCAGAGGAAGGGTTTTGAAATGCTTGTATTTTGGTAAAAGTATGGTCATCTAAGCCCAAACATTATTGAATAAAAGCATCGACTGCAAAGCTTAAACAGCTGTTACATTCGTCGCGCAAGGGCCTTTCTGGCCTTCACCTACTTCAAACTCAACTTCTTGTCCGTCGTTCAACGTTGCAAAACCGCCACCACTTTGGATTTCAGAATGATGCACGAATAAATCTTGACCACCATCTGCAGGTGAAATAAAACCAAAACCTTTATCGGCGTTGAACCACTTAACTGTACCTTTACTCATTTTAACTACCTTTACTCATTAAATTAATTTACTACTTTTTGGTTCATTATGAACCCCTTCATTACCCTTTTAAAATTAGGTAATGCCCAAAACCATTCTTGCGATAAGCGAAAATAGATTCAGAAGCCCGATTATAAGCTAATTTGACAATGAAAAGTAAATACTACGCTTTAACTCAAGCCATTAAATGAATTTTCGTTATGGCACGCCATCATTGAGCGAAGTCACCGCTACCCTTTTGATTACAAATAGCCACTAAACTACCAGAACCAACAGGGACTGTGAGTATTATTGGGCTACCTTTTCTAGGCTGTATGCTTAATTTCATGTCAAATTGATCGACAGATACAATCTGAGCAGGGATATCACGTGCTTTTCTAGGGCATGGGTTGTCAGAAACGCTTAAAGTGCCTGAGCTACCTGAAACATTTAAACGCCCTTTACGTAGCACATCGCCTTGTTTATTAAGGTGTTCAACATCATAACTATTTTCATCCACCTTGCTTGCAGAAACACCAAACCCAAAAGAAACTTCCATACCTGCGTGCGCCACTGGCACCAGAAAGTCTAACGGAGAATGTGAAGACATTGATTGTCCTCCACCAAGGCCTTGTCCAAAAAAACTATCTGGCAGTAATACTGCGCTACACATCGGTGAAGGTAAAACGCCCGAGCCAGCAGGCACATTAACCGTTTGAGCGCGGCCAGTAAAATCTATCTTGGAGGAAGCAGCGCTCACTGACACGAGTTTCACCGCTAATTTTACTGGCTTGATTGAACAAGGATCTTCCGTTACGTTCAATGCACCACTCGCACCAACCATCACTTGCCCGCTATAAAGCACTTCCGCTTGATTAAACCCAGCCTCATCGCGGCTTTCAAAAACACTGATTGTAAATAGCTCACCTTCGGTATCTGCCTGCACCACTGAGATTTTATATTCACTCGGAAATGATTCTCCTGCGATGGCAGGCGAGATGATGTAATCTAAAGGCGAATGTAGCATCACCGTTGGCGCTGCTGCGACAGCCGCACCAAAGAATTTCAAGGCCGCCATTGCGTCAGGTTTTTTATCTTCAACTTGTGTGGTTTGCGCATGACTAGGCAGCATCACCGCGTTGACAATCGGTTTATGCCAAACGGTGGCGACTGTTGCGCTCGTTAATGCCCCTAATAACGCTTTTCTGCGGCCACTACTGATGGTTTTAGTTGTTTCTTGAGGTGTTTTATCCATATTCTTTGTCATTGATCGTCTCCAATATTTTTATGACTGATATAGGCTGACAACGCTTTAAAGGGTTGCTAATGTACGCCGAATCAAATTATGCTCTGTATAAATAAGAATAACGTAAATATTAATATTTAACAAACAAAACTAACTTTAAATTGTCGTCTAAAAATCATATTAAACTAAGCCCGCGTCGCCAATTTTTACTGGGCAGTGCTGTGGTTATCGGCGCTACATGGGCTTATAGACAATTCCCGCGCGATAAGCCCGCGCCACTCAGCCCCATATTAAACACAGCGGTTCAGATCACAGACACCCTTATCCCAGCAGACCAAAGCGCTGGCGCACTCGATATTGGTTTAGATAAAAGAATGTTGGCGCGCTTAGAGGATGATTTAGCATGGCGCGAGATGATCTACCGTTTAGGCGACGCGGTGAATAAGCAAGCTTGGCAAGACCACAAGCAACTCCTTTTCGCGCTGAACATTGATCAACGAGAAGCACTATTAACCACATTGCTGAACGATGAGCGCTCTGAGAACACCCAAACACATGATGATTTATTACGCTTAAGAAGCACGATGATGGTGTGGTATTACCGCGCGCCTGCTGGCCATCAAAGCCTGCAATATACACTGCCAGCACATTACCCCGCATACCCTAAAAAGTTTACATAATCATGGATTTTGACGTTCTGATTATTGGCTCTGGTGCTGGCGGTGGAATGACGGCTTTAGCCTTATGTGAGCAAGGCTTGAAAGTCGGCTTGATTGAGCGTGGCAAACGGTTTGAGCCAACGAAAGATTATATTTTAAATTATCCTGATTGGGCCAACCGCCCTAATCCGCTTGAACAAGCGCGGCGGCCTGAACAAACACTCGACCAACATTATCTTACGCCCATTACTGTTCGGGGTAAAAAACAACAACGCGCTTCGCTCACCTATCATAGAGTACATGGTTTGGGCGGTAGTACATTGCACTACCAAGGCGAGGCACACCGCTTTGCAGAACACGCTTTTAATACGGAATTTGAATTTTCATGGGGCGTAGATTGGCCGATAAACTACTCAGATTTAGCCTCTTATTATGCCCGCGCGGAAAACTTGCTCAGCGTAGCGGGTAAGACAGGCAACCCCTTCAAGCCAAGCCGAGACACCTTTCCAACGCCTGCGCATGCATTATCAAACCGTAGTCAAATGTTAGCTGAATCAGCCCTAAAATTGGGCATGCAGTTGCAGGCTAATACCTTAGCCTTACCCAGCCTGAGTATTAATGGTCGCACGCCCTGCCAACACAGCGGTGGTTGTAACTTTGGCTGTGTGTTCGGGGCTAAATCCAGCATCGACCAAGCCATCATTCCGCGCGCTGAGGAAACAGGCAACCTTACGCTCCTTACCCAAACACGCGCTTTGAAATTAATCAGCCATGCATCTGGCAATATTGATGCTGTTCAATGTATCAATGAAGATAAGCGTTTCGAACTGAGCGCTAAAATCGTAGTGTTGGCGATGGGCGCGATTGAAACACCTCGATTACTACTGCACAGCAGCAATAAACTTGCACCACAAGGTTTAGGCAATCAACACGATCAAGTCGGGCGTTATTTCATGGAAACCGTGGTGGCCACACTCCCGCTGGAGCTTGATGCAGACTTCACCACCTACTTAGGTCCACCCTTAGATTCACGCATTTGGGACTTTTGCCGCCCAAAAGATAAACACACCAATGGCTTTGTTTTAGGTGCTGCGGGTTATCTTCGCCCTTCAACCAGCCCAGTGCGGCATGCCATAGACACCAAAGGCATTGGGCGCGCACATAAACATGCTGTGCGAAACAGCTTTGGTAAGCAGATGTATTTATTTGGCATTGCCGAGCAACAACCCTTAGCCAGCAACCGCTTAAGCCTTAGCCATCGTACTGATGATGTTGGCGTGCCAAAAATTAATGCGCATTGCGCTTATAGCGAGCAAGATATTCATACGCTAAAGACGATGAAGGGGACATTAAAACAATGGGCGAATGCAACCCCTACGCGTAGCATTGGCCGCCCGACAGATACGCTTTATAGATCAAGTGCTACACACGTAGCAGGCACTTGCCGAATGGGGCACAAGCCCAGTGACTCAGTGGTAGATGCCTTTGGAAAAGTGCATGGACATAATAATTGTTATATCACCGATGCAAGCGTGATGCCGACGCAAGGTGCGGGGGATTCGCCTTCACTCACTATTCAAGCTTTGGCGCTGCGCACGGCAGATAAAATAGCCGCCGTCTTAAAAGCTTAAATAAACATTAAAATTAGCTGCAAGGTCAGCCAGGCAAACACACCTGCCAGCACATCATCCACCATAATACCTAAGCCACCATGGATGTTTTTATCTAGATAAGAGATAGGCCACGGTTTTAAAATATCAAACACTCGGAACAATACAAACGCTAAAGCTATGTTTGTGAGAGATAATGGCACCCAAAGCAAGGTAATCCACATACCAATAAACTCATCCCAAACAATGCCGCCGTGATCATGCACGCCAAGTTTTTCGCTGGTTTGATCACACAGCCAAATGCCTGCGAAAAAACCCACCACACACAAAGCCAATAACGGCCAAGTGGTATCGCTTAGAAAGGTAAAGAGGAGTAATGATGCCGCCGTGCCCACGGTGCCGGGTGCAAAGGGGCTTAAGCCCGAACCGAAACCTGTGGCGAGTAACACCGCAGGGTGCTTGAGGAGTGTTGGGTTAATGGCGCTCATTCGTTGTTAAATAGCGCAAATACTGGGAAAACTATTTCTTAGCCTGAGATTTGACGACTTTATCTAACACCGCATTGACGTATTTATAGCCTTGATCTGAGCAAAACATTTTGGCAATTTCGATTGCCTCATTAAGCACGACTTTAGGCGGCACATCAATTTGATACAACAATTCATACGCACCCACGCGCAAAACAGATTTTTCTAAAGGGTCAAGCTTAGAAACGGGCCGATCAGCATGTTGAGCGATCAATTTATCAATGGTCTCGGCTTCGCTGGGGATTTCTTTAATCAACTTCTCAAAATACGCTAAATGCCGTTCTTGACCTTTTTCATTTAAGCGCTCATCCATAATAAAGCTCGACCGAATACTCGCCGCAGATTGTTGCGTGATATCCCATTGATACAAGGCTTGCACCGCATTACGCCGCGCTAAATGTCTTCCGCTAGTCGCCATTGAATTACTTAATTTCAGCTAAAAGATTAATCATTTCCAAAGCAGTCATTGCCGCTTCTGCGCCCTTGTTGCCCGCCTTCGTGCCTGCACGTTCAATCGCTTGCTCGATGGTATCAACGGTTAACACGCCAAAAATTACCGGTACGCCGTAATCAAGCGCAAGATGAGACACGCCGCCCGCACACTCGCCTGCGACAATATCAAAATGCGGAGTCGCACCGCGAATGACTGCGCCTAAGGTGATAATCGCATCATACTTGCCTGTTTCTAGCATGGCTTTCGCTGCAGTTGGAATTTCGTATGCGCCGGGCACCCAAGCACAATCGATGTTTTCAACCTTAATGCCGTGTCGCACTAAGATATCTTCTGCGCCTTTGAGCAAGGAATCGGTGATGAATTCATTAAACCGCCCTGCGACAATGCCAAATTTATAATCGCCCGCGACTAACGAGCCAGTGATTGTATTCATTTTTATCTCTCTTATTTATTTAAGCCAAGCTTTAAAGCTGTCAGCATCTGGTAAATAGTGTTCAATTTCTAGGCCAAAACCTGAGATACCAAAGGCTTTTTGCTCGCGGCCTAAAGCCACTAATTTATGCACGCCTTGATCAGCCAAAATTTGCCCACCTGCACCCAGCATTCGTAAAGCGCTGGCTGAGGCTTTATCCACATCAACTGGTGGTGTCTGTGCTTTCTTGGCACCTGATGCCATACGTTCAATGCGGCTGATAAGCTCATGTTTACGCTCATTATACGCTAAAAGCACTAACACGCCCTGCCCTGATTCAACAATCGCTTGCATCGATTCGTCAACTGACCACGCAGGCTCGCCTTTGGAAGGTTTAATCATATCCACCAAACCCCGATGCACATGCACGCGCACCACACTGGTGTTAGCATCATCGCTGTTATCGCCATACGATAACGCCATGTGTACATCACCCTCAACTTGGTCTTCATAGACCGTCGCTTGAAAAGTGCCGTGCTCAGTCTCGAGTTCGCTTTGGCTAGCACGCACAACGGTTGGGTCATGCTTCATGCGGTATTCGATTAAATCTGCAATTGTGCCGAGCTTCATACCCTGCTCTTTGGCCAGCGGAATCAAGTCATCCAAGCGCGCCATGGTGCCATCGGCCTTTAGAATCTCACAAATCACGCTAGATGGCTCATAGCCTGCCAAACGCGCCATATCTACGCCCGCCTCGGTATGCCCTGCACGTGTCATCACGCCACCCGGGCGTGACATAATTGGGAAGATATGCCCTGGGGTAACGATATCTTCGGTGGTTGCGTTGCGTTTTACTGCTGCGCGAATGGTGGTGGCACGATCTGCGGCAGATATGCCGGTGGTCACGCCTTCTGCCGCTTCAATAGAGACCGTAAACGCCGTTGAAAAACGCGCATTATTCGCCGTGACCATCAATGGAATGCCCAGCTGCTCACAGCGTTCTTCGGTCATCGTGAGGCAAATCAAACCGCGCCCATAAGTGGCCATGTGATTGATGTGATCATCGGTGATACATTCTGCCGCGATGAGAAAATCGCCTTCGTTTTCGCGATCTTCATCATCAACCATAATCACCATTTTACCCGCGCGGTAATCCGCAAGGACATCTTCGATTGGGTCTATTTTTAATTCTGACATACTATTTGAAATGCTAATAATCTAGTTTACTGAGGCGTCATACGCCTGCATACGATCTAAATAACGTGCAATCACATCAATTTCGATATGCACCTTATCATGGTTGTTTAAGTGTTGGAGTGAGGTCACACTCAAGGTGTGCGGCACTAACATCACCGCAAAGGTGGTGCTTTTTTGCGTATCTTCAAGTATCTCATTGGTGGTTAAGCTTACGCCATTGATGCACACCGAACCCTTTTGCGCGATATATCGGCCCAAAGGCGCTGGCACACTAAATTCCATTTTCACCGCATCACCTGCCATCTCGCGGCTGAGCAGCTGGCCAATGCCATCCACATGGCCAGTGACGAGATGCCCGCCTAATGGCGTGGATAAATTTAAGGCTGTCTCTAAGTTCACTTCATCACCCGTTTTCCAATTCGCCGCGCAGGTTTTAGATAAAGATTCCAGCGAGACATCAAACTCAACCGTCTCATTTACATTCGTCACCACCGTTAAGCACATACCATTAACCGCAATGCTATCGCCAATTTGGATGGTTTGATCACCAATACTTTGGAAGCCCACCTTTAAACGGCAACCCGCTTCATTGGTTTGAATGCTTTCGATGCGGCCTAAGCCTTGAATGATGCCAGTAAACATAGTTTAACGATTGGGTATAAGCGTGAGTTTTAAATCGCGCCCGATTTTACGCACTTCTTGATACTCAAATTGAATTTTTTCGTTCATTTGCAAGATTTCAGGCAAATTAATCATCGGCTGCGCACTCGCGCCCATGATATCAGGCGATTGATACACCACTAATTCATCGACCAAACCCGCTTTGATAAAGCTCGCCGCCAAGATACCGCCAGCTTCAACCATGACATCATTGATTTCTTGCTGTGCTAAATATTCTAATAATGTATCTAAATCAATTCTACCGTGCGCCAATGGCAAAATAACCTGCCTATCGGCCACACTGCCTTCAGTTTTCTGTGCCGTGACTTGCCACGTTTGCCCTTCTGTCTCTAACATGACGGCATTTGCAGGAAATCGGTTCTCGCTGTCTAACACCACCCGAACAGGCTGGCGATTAGAACGGAAATAATCAGGTAAATCTTTATCGCTCAAACGCGCAGTAAGCTGAGGGTTATCGGCTAATACCGTGTTAATACCGGTGATAACTGCGCCGTGCATTAAGCGCATTCGGTGCACATCTGTGCGCGCGGCATCGCTGGTAATCCAAGTGCTTTCACCGCTTTTCATGGCGATGCGCCCATCTAAACTGGTGGCTAATTTGAGCGTAACAAAAGGCCGGGCCTTTTCCATGCGCTGAATAAAACCTCTATTCAAGCGCCGCGCCTCAGCTTCACCGATGCCCACCACGGTTTCAATGCCGTGCGCGCTTAACTTATTGATGCCTTTGCCTGATACCAAAGGGTTAGGATCTTGCATTGCGATAATCACGCGTTTAGGCTGAGCTTGAATCAGCGCATCCACACACGGCGGTGTTTTACCTTGATGACTACACGGCTCTAAGGTGATAAAAATATCTGCATCTTTTACGCCTTCGCCTGCAAGGTTTAAGGCATGAATTTCTGCGTGCGCTTTACCCGCTTGCTGATGAAAACCCTCAGCAATAATTTGATTATTTTTAACGATAACACAGCCCACGCGCGGGTTCGGCTGAGTGGAATAACGGCCAAGCTCTGCCAAGCGCAATGCGCGTGCCATGTAGCTGTGGTCAGTGGTATTCACCATCATGTCACTAAGTTTTCTTTTGTTTTTTAGCGCCCGAGATTAAAGATAAGCTCGCCTTATTCATTGCGTTTTCACCCTCTGGCAATACATCTCGAAGCTTTTGTACCAGCTCGTTAAATTCTTCTAAATCTTGGAATTTTCGATACACCGAAGCAAAGCGAACATAGGCCACTTCATCTAAGTTTTGCAACTCAGACATTACTGCCTCACCTACATCAACGCTGGCAATTTCATCACGCCCTGAGAACGAAAAACGACGCAGTAAGCGTTGAATGGCTTCTTCGATGAGTTCAGATTTAATCGGGCGTTTTTGTAAGGCAATCGCAAAGCCATCTCGGAGTTTTTTCTCGTTGAATTTCTCGCGCACGCCGCCTGATTTCACCACTTGTGGTAAGTGTAACTCTACGCGCTCATAAGTGGTGTAGCGTTCATCACAGGCTTGGCAAGCGCGGCGGCGGCGCACAGTTTCGCCTGAATCACTTTCGCGAGAGTCAATCACGCGGGTATCTTCAGATTGGCAAAATGGGCAGCGCATATTGAGCTATGATGATTTACACAATGGCCTTAACGTCATCTTCATCTAGCTTTTCAGCTTCGAGTAAATGCTCGCGCTGAATACCTAAGGCTAAAACCGTTGGGCTAGCCACAAAGATAGATGAATAGGTTCCGACCACCACGCCTATTAATAAAGCAATGGAAAAGCCACGCAAAACTTCACCGCCAAATAATAATAACGTCAGCACCACAAGTAAGGTCGTGACAGACGTTAAGATGGTACGCGGCAAGGTGTCGTTAATCGACGCATTGACAATACTGTGGCGATCACCCTTACGCATTTTACGAAAATTTTCTCGGATGCGATCAAATACCACAATGGTATCGTTCAAGGAATAACCGATCACCGCCAGCACCGCGGCTAACACCGATAAGGAGAAATCAAATTGGAACACTGAAAATACCCCCAAGGTGATGACCACATCGTGCACCAACGCCACCACAGAACCCACCGAAAACTGCCATTTAAACCGAACTGCCACATAAATCAAAATGCCGATCAGCGCATATAACATCGCTAATCCCCCTTGATTTGCAAGTTCATCACCCACTTGTGGCCCAACGAATTCTACGCGACGCATTTGAACGCTACAGGCTTGCGTCTGCCCTGCTTTATCACAGCTTTGCACTGAGTTTTGACCATCAATGCCCGTGGATAAAGCCTCACCACTGCTGGCGCGCAGGCTTTGCATGATCTCACCACTAATGCCAACCGCATTTTCACGTTCAGTGGCAGGCAAGCGAATCATTACATCTTTGGCGGTGCCGAAGTGTTGCACGATGGCATCTTCAAACCCACTGTCATTTAACTGCTTACGCACAGAATCCACTTCAACCGCCTGGCTGTAGCCCACTTCAACTAATGTGCCGCCCGTGAAATCAATGCCGAAGTTCAAGCCCCGTGAGAATAATGAGGCCACGCTGATCAGCACCAAAGCCACCGATAAGACCAGCGTGGCTTTACCCGCGCCTAAGAAGTTAATATTGGTTTTTTTATTAAATATTTGCATGATATTTTATGTTTATGAATGCGGCTGTTTAAGCGTTAAATCGCAATTTTTTTGACGTTACGACCACCATAAATAAGATGGATCAAACCTCGGCTGACCACAATCGCGGTAAACATTGAGGTTAATATGCCAATGCTTAGCGTCACCGCAAAGCCTTTAATCGCGCCCGTACCAAAGGCAAACAGCACGACCGCTGCAATTAAGGTGGTAACGTTCGCATCTAAAATAGTTGAAAAAGCACGATCGTAGCCTTGATCTATGCTTTTCTGCGGCGAGTTACCATTACGCAACTCTTCACGGATTCGCTCAAAAATCAACACGTTGGCATCCACTGCCATACCCACGGTTAAGACGATGCCCGCCACGCCCGGCAAGGTTAAGGTGGCTTGCAACATGGATAATACCGCCACCAACAAGACCAAATTCAACACCAAGGCAACGTTCGCAACTAATCCAAACACGCGGTAATAGATAATCATGAACAACAAGACTAGGGCCAAACCTACCATCACTGATTTAAAGCCTTGCGCAATGTTGTCTTTACCTAAACTGGGGCCAATGGTGCGCTCTTCGATGATTTCAACGGGCGCAGCCAATGCGCCTGCACGCAGCATTAAGGCTAGATCACGCGCTTCGTTGGTGCTGTCTAAGCCTGAAATTTGAAAACGTTTGCCGAGTTGATCCCGAATAACGGGAGCAGTAATCACTTCTTCAATCTTGCGCGTAATGCGTAAAGGCTGGCCTTGTGCATCTAGCATCACATCACCGTTTTCATCTTTACGTTTTTCAGTGGTGGTTTCTAAATACACCACCGCCATGCGGTTGCCGATGTTCTCGCCCGTCACGCGTGAATTATCGCGCGCGCCCTTAGCATCTAAAGTGATGTTAACAATCGACCCGCCGTTTTGGGTATCAATACTCGCTTGTGCATCGACGATGTTATCGCCTGAATAAAGCAAACCATCTTTAAGCAAAATCTTGCGGCCATCGCGGTGCTCGTATAAACGCGCCCCAGGTGGTGCAATACCGCTAGAACGCGCACTGCTATCGCGCTTTTCATCGACTAAGCGCATTTCTAATGTGGCCGCTCGGCCTAAAATGCGTTTCGCGCGCGCAGTGTCTTGCACGCCCGGTAATTGCACCACAATACGATTATTACCTTGCTGTTGCACAATAGGCTCAGCCACTGCCAGCTGATCAATTCGATTGCGC
>JAZGFQ010000201.1:0-3218 GCA_036479635.1 Arenicellales bacterium | reverse complement strand
CCGCTGAATTAACTGGCTGGGAGTTAAACATTCTCACCGACGAAGAAGCTGAGCAAAAGCAAGCGGAAGAGATCAGTGTGGTTGTAGCGCGCTTCCAAGAAGACTTAGGCATTGATGAAGATGTGGCAACTGTGTTGGCCAATGAAGGCTTTAATACGGTGGATGAAGTTGCCTTCATTGAAAAAGACGAGTTGGTTGCTATCGAAGAATTCTCTGAGGAGATGGTCGATGAGTTACAGCGTCGTGCGCAAGATATCATGCTGACTAAAGCGATTGCGGATCAAGCCAAGCTCGTGCCAGAAGATGATCTATTAAATATGGATGGCATGGACGAAGAAACCGCTCAAGCATTTGCGGCCAAAGGCGTCCGCACGATGGAAGACTTAGCCGAATGCGCCACTGATGAAGTGCTCGAGATGGTTGAGATGGACGAAGAACGTGCGCAAGCGTTGATTATGACTGCGCGCGCGCCTTGGTTCGAATAAACTATCCATATTAAATAAAAGCTAACAAACTCGGAAATTAGAGGGTATCACTCATGTCACAAGTTAAAGTTGATCAATTTGCATCACAAATCGGTATGCCGGTTGAGCGATTATTGGAAAAATTGAGCGATGCGGGGATTGCAGGTAAATCGGCAACCGATAGCCTTACCGATGCTGAAAAGAAAACATTTTTAATGCATTTGCAAAGCAAAGCGGCCGCACCGCGTGCGCAAATGACCATGAAAAGCAGCAAAAGCACCGAAATAAAACAAACCTCAAAAACAGGTGCGGCTAAAACCGTTCAAGTTGAGGTGCGTAAAAAACGCCGTGTGATGTCTGCCGGTGGTGTGATGTCTGCGGGCAGTGTCAGCGCAGAAGTTGAACGCCTAGAAGCGGAGAAACAAGCGCGCGATGCTAAACGTGCAGAAGAAGCGGCAACGCGCGCGCAACATGCTGAGCATTTAGAATCTGAGAAAAAAGCAGAAATCACTAAGCGTGAAGTAGAAGAGCAAGCCTCTAAGCAGCGCGTTGAAGATGAAATGGAAAAACGCCAAGTGGCGGCGGATGCTTTAGTTGAGCAAGAAAAAGTTAAGAAAGCAGCCGAAGCACGTGAAGCGGCGATTCAAAAGAACGCTAAGAAAGTATTAGAAGCAGGCCAGAAAAAGAAAAACTTGGCTGGCTCTGAATTACATGTTCGCCGCAAGCATCGCGGTAACATTAAGCGCCCTAAGGCAACACGCCGCCCGAACAACTTACAATCAAGCATTTCGGATCAACATGGTTTTGAACGGCCCACTGCGCCAGTTATTCATGATGTCGCGGTACCTGAAACAATTTCTGTGGGCGAGCTAGCGCAGAAGATGTCGGTTAAGGCCGCTGAAGTCATTAAAGTGATGATGGGTATGGGCTCAATGGCGACCATCAATCAGGTGATCGACCAAGATACTGCGATATTAGTCGTAGAAGAAATGGGGCATAACGCCACGCAAGCTGAGGATGATACCTTAGAGGCAGAGTTGATCCAATCTGTGATCGACGACAGCGCCGTTGGCGTTGAACGCGCGCCAGTGGTCACGGTAATGGGGCATGTTGATCATGGTAAAACCTCTATCTTAGATTATATTCGTAAAGCTAAAGTGGCGGATGGCGAAGCGGGCGGTATTACCCAGCATATTGGTGCGTATCGTGTTTCCACAAAAAACGGTGATATTTGCTTTTTAGATACGCCAGGCCATGCGGCATTTTCTGCAATGCGTGAACGCGGCGCGAAAGTCACTGATATTATTATTTTAGTGGTGGCTGCCGATGATGGCGTGAAGCCACAAACGGTTGAAGCGATTAAACACGCTAAAAAAGCCGAAGTGCCTTTGATTATTGCCATCAATAAGATGGATAAAGAAGGCGCAGACCCTGACCGTGTTAAACAAGAACTTGCGACGCAGGAAGTCGTGCCTGAAGATTGGGGTGGCGATACATTAATGGTTGAAGTCTCAGCACACACAGGCGCAGGCATCGACGATTTATTGGAATCAGTGTTATTACAAGCTGAATTGCAGAGCTTAACCGCTGTGAATACGGGTGTGGCAATGGGCTCGGTCGTGGAAGCAAGAATGGAGAAAGGCCGCGGTGCAGTCGCAACTATTCTAGTGAGCCGTGGGCAATTAACTAAAGGCGATATCGTGTTAGTGGGGCGGGAATACGGGCGTATTCGCGTGATGCTGAGCGATATAGGCGAACAAGTCACTACTGCTGGGCCATCAACTCCAGTGGAAATCCAAGGATTATCAGGTGTGCCTGTTTCAGGCGATGAATTGTTAGTCCTTGATAGCGAGCGTAAAGCGCGTGAAATTGCGACGACACGACAAAGCCAGTTTAAAGAAGTCAAAATGGCACGCCAGCAAAAAGCGAAGCTGGAAAATATGTTTAATAAGATGGAAGAGGGTGATGTTAAGACCCTTAACTTGATTATTAAAGCAGACGTTCAAGGCTCGGTTGAAGCCTTGGTCGATACCTTAGAGAAATTGTCTACCGATGAAGTGCGCGTGAATGTCGTGCACTCTATGGTCGGCGGTATTAATGAATCTGATGTTAATTTAGCGGTGACGTCTGAATCTATTTTAGTCGCCTTTAATGTGCGTGCAGACAGCGGCTCTAAAAAGTTGATTGTTAAAGAAGATGTAGATGTGCATTATTACAGCATTATTTATGATGTGGTGGATGATGTGACAGCAGCCTTAACGGGCATGTTATCTCCGATTATGCGCGAAGAGTTCGTTGGTACGGTTGAAGTGCGCGAGGTCTATCATGTGCCTAAAGTTGGCGCAATCTCGGGTTGTTTCGTTAAAGATGGTTATGTGAAACGTAGCTTGCCAGTGCGCGTATTGCGCGATAACGTGGTCATTTTTGATGGCGCGATTGATTCATTACGCCGCTTTAAAGAAGACGTCAATGAAGTTAAATCAGGTTATGAATGCGGTATCGGCATCAAAAACTACAATGATATTAAAGAAGGCGATATGATTGAAGTTTATGAAGTTAAAGCCAAGGCGGCAACGCTGTAAGCCAACGGGTTATAGATTATGGCAAGTGGAGACCGAAGTCGGCGTGTATCAGAGCAGATAAAACGGCATTTGTCGGTTCTGATTATGAAAGAAGTATCTGACCCACGCCTTGGTATGGTGGGCATTAATGCGGTGACACTCAGTAAAGATTATAAAGCAGCCACGATTTACA
>JAZGFQ010000200.1:0-10800 GCA_036479635.1 Arenicellales bacterium | reverse complement strand
TTCGAAACTACCAGTGGGGTGCTGAAAAGCGTAATACCACACTTTGGTACAACGATAACTTTGTCGGCACTGAGTTAGATTTAGATGTGCAATACGCTAAGATAGCAGAAGCTTGCGGTGTAAAAGGCGTTCAAGTATTAACAATGGACCAACTCAGCAATACGCTTGAAACCGCCATTTCTGAACAAATGAACGATAATGTTACAACGTTTATTGAAGTAGTACTGACTCAAGAGCTAGGAGAGCCATTTCGTCGAGATGCCATGAAAGCACCCGTAATTGTTGCGGGTATAAATGCTGAAGATATGAAACCTCAATAAACTGTTTGCTCGGGCACGTTGTATTTTTGAGTTTTAAATCAATGCTTTGCACGCCTAAAGTGCTGAGCACTTGAATATAAACTCGGCATGACTGAGCGAGGTTCCATCTGATGAGCGAGCAGGCATTGAAGTGCGACTTAATCTTCCACATCAAGCCTGCTTTACATCAGGTTTATTTCTGTATCACCCGCCCAAACCAATAAAACCTATACATCCTCAAGTTTCATATATAAGGCATCAAAAAATTTACGCCTTTAATATGCATCATCAACGCATAGATTATGCTGCCGCCTTGATGACGATGAACGACTTTTCACGCCCACTATAATTTGGTTTTTAAGCCTAATAAACACCACTATTAAGCCCCATTAGCCTTATAATTAAGTCTTTGAGGAACCCAAATCATGTCTTTATCTTGTGACGCCTGCGCCCTTTCAGGCATTTGTTTACCATCGAACTTAAGTGTTGCGGAAATCACGGTGCTTGAAGCAAATATCCATACCGGCGTTAAAATCAATAAAGGTGACGCTATTTATACTGCAGGTGAACGCTTTACGGGCTTATACGCGGTTAAATCTGGCAGTTTTAAATCCGTGATTGCCACCTCACAAGGCGATGAACAAATCGTTGGTTTCCATATGCCTGGAGAATTATTAGGCTTTGATGGTTTTGATTCCTCACACGCAAACACCACCGTGGCCTTAGAGACTGCCATGGTCTGTAAAGTCCCCGAAGACAGCTTAGAGTTTTTATGTAATAACGTTAAAGGCGTCTCTACTCACGTGCATAAAATGGTCGCCAGCGACGTGCGCGCACATAATTCAGCTTTATTACTGATTGCCCAAAAAACCGCTGAAGAGCGCATCGTCTGTTTCTTGAAAAATGTCTCGGATCGCTTTAAAAAGCGCGGTTTCTCTGGCAGTGATTTTTCATTAAGTATGCCGCGTGGTGATATCGCTAATTTCTTAGGCATGGCGCCTGAAACCGTCAGCCGTTTATTTGCGCGCCTAGAAGATGAAGAAATAGTGCGTTTTAATCGCAGAGAAGTCCATATCATCAATGAAGCTGAAATGAGCAACCGTGCTTGTGGCCATGGCAATGCACTGGCAAATAAGGCCCAAGCAAATAGGGCCCAAGCAAATAAGGCTTTAGCGGCAAACGCATAACGCCTCCAAGAATACCTGGCTGCCTAGCCGCTAATGATTAAATCGCTTTTGAATAGCGCACGTTTGATTCATCTTGATGCTTAGGCAGATATTCATCAAATACCATACAAATATTACGAATCAGCAAGCGCCCTTTGGGGCTGACCTCTATGCTTTGCTCGCTTATCTCAAGCAAGCCATCTTGCTGCATCGGCAGTAAGGTTTCTAGCTCGTCTTTAAAATGCGCCTGAAAATCTATTCCAAAACGTGCGCTTACGGCCTGCCTATCTACGCGGTTATAACAGCTTAACTGCTGAATAATATAAGCACGCAAACGATCTTCTTCGTTCATTTGGTAGCCTTTTACAATCGGTAAACTGCCTGCATTTAACGCCGACATATAACTCGCTTCATCTTTACAGTTTTGGCTGAAAACACCACGAATCTTACTGATCGAGCTCACGCCCATCGCTACTAAATCACAATTCCCATGCGTGGTATAGCCCTGAAAATTGCGCTGTAACGCCCCTGTTGCACGCGCTACCACAAGTTCATCATCAGGCTTGGCAAAGTGATCCATGCCAATATAAACATAGTCTGCAGTCCCGAGTTGTTCTACGGTATTTTTTAAAATGTGTAACTTCTCTTCAGGGCTGGGTAAATCTGCCTCATTAATTCTGCGTTGTGGCTTAAACAGCTGCGGCATATGCGCATAATTAAAGATTGATAAGCGATCAGGGTTCATTTCAATCACCGCGGCAACGGTCTCTTTGAAACTGCTAGCCGTTTGAAAAGGTAAGCCGTAAATAAGGTCTATATTGATCGATTTCGCACCAGAATCTCTGCAAGCTTCCAACACCTCCATGGTTTTTGCAACAGGCTGAATTCGATTAATGGCTTTTTGAACTTTTAAATCAACGTCTTGCACGCCTAAAGAATAGCGATTGAACCCCAACGTGCTGAGCACGTGAATATAATGCGGTGTCACGGAACGTGGATCAATCTCAATCGAGTAATCCTTCTTGCTCGACGGGCAGGCATTAAAGTGAGATTTAATTTTCCACATTAAACCCGAAATTTCATCTTCGCTTAAAAATGTGGGCGTGCCGCCGCCAAAATGCAACTGTTGAACTTCTCTATCAGCATCAAAGTGCTGGCTGACTAATTCAATTTCTTGATATAAAGCGCTTAAATAATCCTTCGCCCTAGACTTATGCTTAGTGACTATTTTATTGCAGGCACAATAAAAACAAACGGTATCACAAAAAGGAATATGGAAATATAAAGATAAGGGCGCGGGTACGAGATCATCATTACCTGCCTGACAAGTACGCTTAAACTCAGCTTCACTCACGTTTTCATGGAACTTAACCGCCGTTGGATATGAGGTATATCGTGGGCCACTGCGGTTATATCGGCTGATCATCTCATGATCAAACTCTATGCTGCTGTCTTGCATGAATCACGTTCTATCTAGCTATAAATGAAAGCACAGTATAACGAGACTATGCCATTCTGATTTGACGCAGCGCAAGTCGTAATACTTCTATTCATTCATCAAAATAGCATTCAATGCCTAGCCAATAAAACGATACCCTACTCCCCACACCGTTTGAATATATTTTGGGTGCGTGGGATCTGATTCAATTTTATGACGTAAACGATTCACATGTGTGTTCACCGTATGCTCGCTGCCTTTATGCTTTAGATGCCAAACAGAATCTAATAAGCGCGCCCGTTTATGCGGCTTACCTGGGTTTGAAGCCAGAAACACCAATAAATCTAGTTCTCTATTCGTCAACTTTATCACTCCTTTAGGTGTCTCTACCGCTTGATGTGCGACATCAATTTTAATGTTATCAAACTCAAGGGGGCAATTCTCTAGCTGCTTTTGATGCTTTTCTACCAACGCCTCTACACGCCCGACTAAAGCATGAATACGCTGAAATAATGCTGGTTTAGAAACAGGCTTAATCAAATAATCTGTGGCAATGACATCTTGGCCAAATAATCGTTCTAACTCACATAATTCCGAGACTAAAAACAAAATAGGCACAAATTCATTTAAAGCTCGAATTTCCTTGCCTAATTTAATGCCGTCCACCTGCTTTAAAGTCAGATCAATCACCACTAAATCTGGTTGTTCACGTTCAAGCTTTTGCGCACATTGAGATGGATCCGAACATTGCATCGGCATGAACCCTTCATCATAAAGATGCCTTGCAAAAATACCGGCGACAAGCGCGCCCGTCTCTTCGATCACTAATACACTTTTCATTTTGTTAAACGCAACAACCAGTTTATAAAGCTAAGCCTAATTAACAGGAACAGGCGCTGGCACGATCAGCGGCTCAGAGACTTCAGGCTCAGCTTTATCAACCATTCCTTTCATGCCATCCGCCTTTAATGTGGCGACATTGGCCAAGCATTCCTCGATCGCCTGTTCTGCATTCGGCATATTGGCCGCTTTCATTTCCTCACCTTTTTCAATGCACTCTGCCTCCATTTTTAACATTTTTTCAGTCGCGCTTAATGGCGCATCTGCACTGGCAGCCATGGCGCTGGCCATAATAGAAAAGCTACTAATAAGAGCAATGCTCACCGCTTTAGAATATTGATACATATCTTTCTCCGATTTTAAGTTTACAAAAATTAAATCAACATGAGGTTTCTACACATGACTTAACAGGAGCCAGCAGTTTATCGAAGCCGCCTGAGCAGGGGATTACCAAATTATCCCAATTAATTTATGAAAGGTGATAACCCTATAGAACGCTAAGGCTGGATGATCAATTACAAAATTTCTATGTTTATATCCAGCGCATAGATAAGCGCTATCATAGGTTTTGAGGCTTTAACGCAGAGGGTTCACTATATGAAAAAATCGAGCCTAAATAGGTAAGGCTGGCCCTTCGTCTGCCCAAGATAATACAGCACCACAGCCGCTCCTCTCAAAGCAATCAACTCGATCAAGTTCGGGCAATGCTTCTCCAAGTTGCGCGCGTATCCATGCCACTATTTGCGCACTAGATGGCGTTTCTAAACCAGAAACCTCATCTAAAGCGTAGTGATCTAATTGGTTTAAGATAGGCTTGAATCGTGTCGACACGTCACCGTAATCTATCGTCCAACCAAAAACTTTATCTAAAGGCGCTTGTAGATGCAAGCGAGCGAGGTAACTGTGTCCATGCATTTTCCTGCGAGCATCTTTTGCAGGTGCACGCGTAAACCTTACCGCCGACTCGAACCTGAAATCTTTCCAAATTCGAAAATTCTGCCCATCAAAATGACAGCCTGCGGTAGCGGTTTCATACACTGAAACAAACGATAAAGCATCCATCTGTGGCCTCAGCCGCCGCCATAACCAAGCACACAGGTGTTCGCTGGTTGGATTCTCTAAGCCTTTGATATCATTCAAGCAAGAATATTCCAATTCGCTGGAAACCGATTGCCATAATAGGGTTAGTTCATCTAAATCCACCGCCATCGGCGCATCGCCTAAGGCTTGATGCGCATGTAAAATCACTTTAAATCCATGTCCATGCATCCGCCCACATTGATGCCCTGCTTCAACATTCGGTAATTGATGCGCTGCTTCAAAGCTAAACTGTTGCCACACATGCGCATTACCTTTGGCATCGAGATCAACGCCTTCATACGGTGTGCTTTGAATGGCTATTTTATCCGCTTTTATTGAGAGCTTATCTTGCAGCCAACGTGCGATATTCTCGTTGCTGGGATTGGGGATAATCTTATTTAAGTAACGATGATCAAGCTCTGAGGTGATCACACTCAAATGCTCAGATAAATCATCCACCTCACTGCCATCAAACTGTGCCCAACCATCAGGCAGAGCCGCCCTAACTTTCACCTGAAAACTATGCCCGTGCAGCCTTGAGGCACGGTGCGTGCTCGGTAAGGAATCTATCTTGCAGGCGGCTTCAAAGCCAGCGGTGGCGATGGTGTACGCGCGTTCAATCATGATATACCCGCTTTTAAGCCGTATTTAAGCCGAAATGTTCAATTAAAGGATCAACCAAACCCTCATCATTAAACCCTTTTTCGCGCAGTTGGCAAGCATCGCATTCTCGGCAAGGTGCGCCGTTATCAAACGGATCATAACAGCTGTTGGTTTGTGCGTAATTTACGCCTAATGCCATGCCTTGTTGAATGATCTGCGCTTTGCTTAAACGCAATAAAGGTGTTTCGATATGTAACTTGCCCTCACCTTCCACCCCGATGCGCGTGGCTAAATTGGCCATGCGCTCAAAGGCTTCAATAAATTCTGGGCGGCAATCTGGGTAACCGCTGTAATCCACCGCATTCACACCGATAAAAATATGCTCAGCATTCAATACTTCTGCCCATGCCAAGGCATAAGATAAAAAGATGGTATTACGCGCGGGCACATAAGTAATGGGGATGCCATCGGCCATCTCATCTACTTCACGGCCTTTGGGTACCTCGATATCATCCGTCAAGGCTGAGCCACCGAATTGGCGCAAATCTATATCGATAACAGTGTGCTTTGCAACTTTATAGTGCTTGGCAATGTTTTTAGCGGACTGTAATTCAGCGGTATGCCGCTGGCCATAACTGAACGATAAAGCATATATTTCAAAGCCATCGGCTTGTGCCATCGCCACCACGGTAGAGGAATCTAGTCCACCACTTAACAATACCACTGCGCGCGGAGAATTCATTTTTTTCATGCTTTTTTTAAGCGCCCATCAGTAATGTCGCGTAACGCCGTGTTCTAGGGCTGCTTTGCAGGCCAATCAGTAACAGCATAGTGAGCGGAATAGATAAAAACATGCCCACTGGCCCCAGCACCCAACCCCAAAAAGTTAAAGACACAAACACCACAAATGAAGACAGATTGAGCGTACTGCCAATCAAGCGCGTTTCAATGATTTGCCCGACGATAATGTTGATCGCCACATACCCCACGGCTGCCCACAGCGCGGTTAACCAGCCGTGATCAATCAGGCCGATGATCACTGGCGCAATACCCGCTAAGGCTGAGCCTAGATAAGGAATAAAATTCAGCAAAAAAGCGAGCACAGCCCACAGCGCGATGAAATCGTAATCTAAATACCAAAGCATTATCGCCACGCAACCCGCAGTAATCGCACTGGTGATGCTTTTCAGGGCAAGATAACGGATGACGGTATCCGAGAACTTCACTAAATGCGGCATGCTCTCTTCAGGGGATTTAAACACCGCGCGCAACTTCGCTGGCACATGGATGATATCGACCATCAAAAATAACACCGCGATAAATACGATCAGCGCATCACCGACTAAGCCGCTTAAACTATTGAGCAAGCTGTTAAACATTTTCACTAAACGATCAGGTGCTAAAATGTTTAATGCGCCCATTTCTGGCACGTTGATATTCCAGCTTCCAAGCCACAGCCTAAATTGATCATACAACACCGCCAACTTGATTTTATAGCTTGGCAGAATCGAGCTTAATTCAGATAAAGAATTACTCAACCAGGCAACAATCATCGCGCCGAATAAACCAATCACCGTTAGCACTATCAACACCGACAAACCATGCGGCACGCCTTTACGCTCTAACCACATCAAGCTAGGTGCAAAGATAATGACCACAAACACCGCCATTAAAAAAGGCGCAATCAGGCTATTAGCCGCTTTCACGCCCGCCAATACAATCACCACCGAAGCGGCGACTAATAAGGCGCGTGATACTGGGGAGAAACCATCTAAATTAGGCACGGAAAAATCTTAATGCTGGTCTGTTTTAACAGGGTATTCTTCTCGAATCAATTTCTTAGCGTAACGTGATTGCACTAAATCAACCAAGATCAAGCTGAAAATGACGAAATAGAAGGTGGCTTTGCTCATTGGCTCAATCGGGTGACCAAAGAAAGAAAGATGCGCTAAATGCCCGCCTTCAGAGATCAATAAGATGCCAACGATAAACAATACAAATAAGCCAAGCACTTCATACATGCGGTTTTTTTGTAAAAACTCAGCGACGCGATCAGATAACCACACCATCAATAAACCGCCGATGATAATGGCCGTTGCCATGATCGGGAAAACATCAGTTAAAGCGATTGCGCTTAAAATCGAATCAAAAGAGAACACCGAAGTCATCACAGAAATGCTTAAAAATGCCTTAAAGAATGAAGATTTTTGCTTCGATTCATGGGCGATATCATCCACCGCCAACATGTGCATGATTTCACGCACCGCGGTATAAAGAATGAATAAACCACCAATCAGCACGATAATCGCGTGAAAGTTAAATTCACCGTGCACGATGCCTGGAATATTGATGCTGAATAAAGTATTGCTGAGCTTATCAATCAAGGCCATCACCACGAATAAAAGCACAATTCGTAAGACCACCGCCATACCAATGCCTAAGCGGCGCAAGCGGGCTTGGTCTTTTTCCTCAACACGCCGTGATTCCAGCGTGATATAGAGTAAGTTATCAAAGCCTAAAACGGCTTGAAGCATCACCAACATTGCGAGGGTGAGTAAATTTTGTATTGTAAATAAATCTGCCATGGTTATTCTTTAATTTAAGTGAATGGGCGAAATAGCAGCTGAATGATACCAAAACCAAGCCATGATTTGTCGCTGTCCTTAGCTTTCTGCCTTAAAACAGAATACGATTTAATTTACACCCGTTAATCAATCTTCAGAGACATCTTGCATAATCGCCTCTATCAACTTAGGGTTTATTACATTATGAGACCTCCGCATAACTCAGAGTATAGTGGTAAAGTTATTTTGACCACAGACTTAGAGTTTCCCAATATTCCTGTTCAGCTCTGTTGGGTGGCAATCCATCATTATGTTGATGAGGTCTCATTATATAAACCGCAATCGATTCTCATCATATAGACAGCTTTAAGTTTTTTGACGGCTATAATAACGTAAGCCGATCGGCCCAATCACCATAATCAATAAAAATCGACAAGCGTGAGCCATCGCCACTAAACCAACATCAAAACCAAGCGCCAAGCTAATTAGGCTAATTTCAGCAATACCGCCTGGCGCCAATACTAATAAATAAAGCAGAAAAGCCCCACCTGTTATCCTACTTGCGATTCCAGCGATCAATGTCGCTAATCCCATCGCAAATAGGGTATAAACCACTGAAGCAGTCATCACCTTTAAGGGTTTAACATCACCCTTATAAGATATCTCAACCCCTAACAAAACCCCCAACACGACCATACTGAAAGAAATCACTAATTCAGGCATAGCCATGGTTATCAAGCCAAAGTGGTAGGTTAGCATCGAGCGAACCCCAGGTCATCATCGGCACAGCTTTGCCAGTCTTAACTAACTCAGCTGATCCTTTAAGATAGCCAGATGACGTTTGGTAATCAATGTTGGCTTCACCTCGCTCGAACATTAGCCGGCCATCCCCACGACCCTTAATACCAAACACAGGCTCTACGTTAAGCCCCAGCATTTTCCACGCGAGCAAGGGAACTAGATCGAGACGAGTCGCCCCCTGAGAACCGAAGATAAAATGCATATCTTTTAAACCATTTGCCGTGCCATCAAATTTGGCACCGCTATCGGCACTAAGATATGCAACGCCACCCGTGCCAGAAGCCATCACTGGCTTCCAATCTTTATATTCATATTTCACGCGTGGGTCGCCTAGTAAATAAGGAAATTGGGTCGAGCCAGATGAGCCAAATAGCACGGTACCATCACCATTTTTTTGCTGCTGAAACCAATTTGCACTTTTGGTAGAACCCGCACCCGGCATAAATTTAACAACCACCGTTGGCTTGCCTGGCAATGCCTCAGAAAGTAATGGCGCGAAAAAGTTAGCCCATTTTGCCGCCCCCCCCTTTTTCAGAAAAGGGGATCGTCCACTCAACGGTTTTTCCAGACATGTCCACGTCTGCCGTTGCGATTTGTGGCAAGGCAAAGGCCATACCAAGGGTAATTCAGGTGCGCAATATATTTTTCATGATGATCATGTCTCCTCCAGTTAGATGGAATAATAAATTTGATTATTATGCGACTGCTCAACTAAAATGAGCAATTCAGCCTGTATGTTATACTGACTGAATCTTTCGCCAATCTTTCATCTCACGATAAAATTCAATCTTCTTAAACTATGCGTATTTTATTGGTCGAAGATGACACAAACCTGGCGTTAAGTTTAGAAGAAACCCTTGCTGCACAAGCTCACTCAGTCGATAAACTTGATAATGGTCTGAGCGCATACCAACTATTAAAAACAGAGCACTACGATGCAGTGGTTCTGGATCTGAGCTTGCCAAAAATGAATGGTTTAGAGGTGCTGAAACTAACCCGAGAACAGCATAATTTAGTGCCAATTATCATTCTCACGGCACAAGGTGATATCGATTCTCGCGTCAAAGCATTAAATACTGGCGCAGATGACTACCTGGTTAAACCGTTCTCCACCGATGAACTACTCGCTCGGCTGGGCGCCATTTCACGCCGCGCCAAGCTACAAGCTCGTGCTGAAATTAAAATTGGAAACTTAACCTTTGACAGCGCAGCAAGACGTTTATTTATTCGTGAAAAAGAAATTAACATCCCAAAACGAGAGATCGCTCTCCTGGAATGTTTATTACAACGTCAGGGCAAGGTTGTTTCAAAAGGAACGATCCTTGATTGCATGTTTTCTTTAGATGAAGAACCAAAACTAAATGTGATTGATTTGTATATACATCGACTTAGAAAACGTCTTGCAACCGCTGATAAGGTAAGAATTTCGACTCTACGAGGCCTTGGTTTTTTAATAGATACGGATGCTTAATTCTTCTTCTCAAGCACTAAAACAGCCTAATACCTTAGCGAATGTATCAGGACGTTTACGCAATCGCTTATTGATTCTAATTTTACTGCCTCTGCTGCTGGCTGTCTTATTGTTCACCTACGAAACCTTCAAATACTCAGAGAAAATTGCTCAACAAACCTTCGATAAATCGCTGTCCATTTTAAGTGTAACCTTGATGGAACAAGCTGACGCCTATAATGGCGATGCATTATCCGAAGAAATTTTAGAATCGATTACAAACTCATTAGGACACGTGTTTTTTTATCAACTACGCACGACAGATGCGATTTTATTGGCTGGTTATTCAAATGCGCCTATCCCTAGCAAAGAAATTATTCAGATGGCCGCAGGTCGACCACAATTATTTATCGGTGAGTATCGTAATAAACCTGTACGCGCAGCACATTTACGCAATTTTCGTAGCTCTCCAAGTTATAGCGGTTGGGTTGAAATTACTGTCTGGCAATTTTTTGACGCGCAACAAAAGATGCAATCGAGCTTATTTGCACGCTCTTTA
>JAZGFQ010000199.1:0-10135 GCA_036479635.1 Arenicellales bacterium | reverse complement strand
GCAATTGCCAATATACTTAAACCACTTAAGTGTTGTTTTAAAAAATACGCGCCCATCAACGTCAGCACCACTGGCCACATAAAATTAAGCACCTGCGCTTCTTGGGCAGGCAATAGCTCATAAGCACGAAATAAAATCACATAATATAAGGCTGGATTCAGCGCACCGAGCAAGGCTGATTTTAGATAATCTTGTCGCTGCCACTTTTTAAGCTGCCCCAGCCTACCCGTTAGTGCGCATAAACTACCTAGTACCAACATCGACACTAGCGCAGAATAAAACACTAAGGGTAAAAAAACGATATGCTCAAGGCTTAACTTGAATGCGGTGGCCACCGTTGACCAAAAAAATATCGTCAACAACGCGTAAAAAAAAGCTGTGCGATTCACTCAGGCTTTAGCGCAATCACAGCAATTTGACGGCCATAATCAATCGCATCATTCTGGCAAGCGCGGCGATAACTGAAATATTTATCGGGCTGGCTGAAGGTATCTTCATTGCTGATATCAATCTGTTGCACGCCTGCATTGACTAAGCGAGCATGGATATAGGCTGGCGTATCAAAAAATAACTTTTGTTGCTGCTCAATAAAAAATGGTTCAGCATCGATCGTAGAATCCTGCAAAAACAAGCTTTTGAAATCTTGTTTTACTTCATAATGCGCCTGCTGCATCGCAGGCCCAATCGCCGCTTGAATATGGTGAATGGACGCACCCAAGGCGCACATTTGCTCAATCACCGCTTCGTTAATGCCGATCAATGCACCCTTCCAACCAGAATGCGCGGCGCCAATCACTCGATTAATGGGGTCAACAAACAGCACTGGCGCACAATCTGCACCTAACGCGCCTAAAGCAATGTTTTCGGTATTGCTCACCATGCCATCTACCTTCGTGCTAAATTGTGGAATCGTCTCTGCGTGAATGCGCACCACCTGAGCAGAATGCACCTGACATAAACTATATAAATCCTGCTCATGCACGCCAAAACACTGCGCCACACGCTGCCGATTCTCCATCACACTCGAAGGTGAATCACTCGAAGAACGCCCGCAATTTAAACTGGCATATTCTCCTTCAGACACCCCGCCGCGCACACCAAAAAAACCATGCTGAATACAATCAAGTTCTGCCAGCAAGGGGCTGGTAGAATACGGCGGTAATTCGCTTGAGTGGTTTTGAGGCATAGCCTTCACTTTACTCACTTAGGCATTTAAGTCAATCATCAAATAATCATTCGTGAATAAACTCTCTGCTTATCTAAGATTAATGCGCTTAGACCGCCCCATCGGTGCGTTCTTACTGCTTTGGCCCACGCTTTGGGCCTTATGGATTGCAGGCGATGGCCAGCCGCAAGCTTTTATCGTCTTCATTATCGTGCTGGGTGTGTTCGTGATGCGCGCCGCAGGTTGCGTGATCAACGATTACGCAGATCGCAATTTCGATGCCCACGTTAAGCGCACAGCTCATCGCCCCTTAGCCACGGGCGAGCTCACGGCACGAAACGCACTAAGTGCCTTTGCAGTGTTGATTTTAATTGCCTTGATATTGGTGCTGCAACTCAATCGTGCCAGCTTATATGTGGCGATACTCGCCTTAGCCGTCGCAGCGTTTTACCCCTTTTCAAAGCGCTTCACCCAGTTACCGCAATTTATCTTAGGCGTGGCCTTTTCGATGGGCATCCCTATGGCGTTTACCGCACATCATGGTGAAATCGCACCGATTGCATGGTTGATTCTGCTCGCCAATCTGCTTTGGGTGGTGGCGTATGATACCTTATATGCGATGGTTGACCGTGAAGATGATCTAAAAATTGGCATCAAATCCACCGCTATTTTATTTGGAAAACACGCTAAGTTAATAGTGTTTTTATTAGGCATAGCCAGTCTAGCTGTTTTAGTTTTAATCGGCCAACAGCAGGGCTTTAATCGATATTATTATGGCGGCTTAGGTTTGGCCTTGTGTAATCTGTTTTATCAGCAATGGCTGATTAAAAATGCAGCGACGAAACAAACATTTCAGGCTTTCTTAAGTAATAATTGGTTTGGTGCCTTTGTGTTTTTGGGCTTGGTATTGAATTATTTGTCAAAACCATAAATAGCCGCCCGAATCACGCCCGTTTGCCAACCTTGTGAATTCATAAGTTTCGGTTCAAAGAAACCTGACAATGCTTCACTTTTCGCTTGGCTAATCAACTCTAACTGATTCAACAAACCACCCAACGCCACTTCGCTGGCACGAGTTGCGCCATCATCTATCTTGAGCGCAAAGCCAATACCTAAATTCGGCGCCACCCCACCAAACACGCCTTCTGCGCCTGTTTTAACGATGACTTCACCTTTGGTTTGTCGAATAACGGCCGTGCAACAGCGATGTGTGCCTGCCATCATTTCGGGATATTTGCCCATGCAGGCTAAAACACGCTTTATTGCTGCAGCACGTTTGGGCGCGTGATTTTCTGGCGCTGCGAATTGTGCCATGCCCTTAGCAAAGGCAGATAAAGGCATTTGTGGCGCCGGCATACCGCAGCCATCCCGCTCCCAGACCATCTCTTGCATATTTACCCCAGATAATTCAGACATCACCTTTAGCCAGGTTTGTGTCACTGGGTGCTCGTAGGTAGAGTAACCTTTTATGCCTTGGCCTAGATGTGTAGCTAGACTGAGCATACCTGCATGTTTTCCAGAGCAATTATTATGCGTTTTGCTGCCGTCTCCGCCTGCGCGAATATGTGCGCGCAATACGGGCTCTTCTAAAGGTAGCGTACTGCCGCATTCCAAGGCTTGCTCATCTAAACCTAGTTGATTGAGCCATGCACTAACCGCATCTACGTGCATTTGCTCACCACTGTGTGATGCACAGGACAGCGCGATTTGTTTATCGCTTAAACCCAAAGCATCGGCACCGCCTGATTCAATTAAGGGCAAGGCTTGGAATAATTTAAGTGATGAGCGCGGATACACCAACGCTTCAACATCGCCCATACTCAATAAGGTTTCGCCTTGGGCGTTAAAGGCAATCATCGCGCCACGATGACGTGATTCAACCACACCACCTCGAATGACTTCAACTAAAATGGGGTTACTCATAATGCCACCTTTAAACTGCGCTCGTAACGAAGCGAAAATTTGTCCAGAGCCTTCGGCCTTGGCGAACCTCCGGTCTTGGCGAAGTGTCGCTCTCGAGTGTCGCCCTTGGATTGCCGCACCGCTTCGCGGTTCGCAATGACTGAAGTGTTTAAATCAACCAAAATAATCAGGCGCATTGCCTTCAATCCACTTAATGTTACAGCCCATACTCGGAATTTGATCTGCACTGATTTGGCTCCCCGCTAATACTTGCTCAACCGCAGCGCGCATATCTTCGCCCGTCACCGGTAAATCATTCTTAGGTCGCGAGCCATCAAAACGCCCTCTGTAAGCCAGCTTTTGATTGCCATCGAATAAATAAAAATCAGGCGTGCATGCCGCTTTATACGCCTTCGCAACTGCTTGCGTTTCATCGAATAAATAAGCATAAGGGAAATCAAAGCTTGTCGCTTCTATCGTCATCGCCTCAGGGTTATCTTGCGGATAATTCTCAGCATCATTCGAGCTAATCGCCACCACCGCTAAACCTTGATCGACATAATCATTCGTCAAAGCCACTAAGGCTTCGCGCAAATGAATTACATACGGGCAATGGTTGCACACGAACATTACCAATAAAGCTTTAGCTTGGTCATAATCTTGTAAAGAAACCTGTTCGTTCCCAGTATTAGGGTTGGTATTTAGAAGCGTGAAATCAGGCGCTTGAACGCCTAACGCTAACATCGTGGATTCTGTTGCAGCCATATTTAATCTGTGTGGTAAATGTTTATAATGCGCTTAGTTTAACAAAAACAGATGATGAGACAATGGCTTCCCAAAAAGACTCTGATAACGATAAAGACTTAACCCACTTTAACGCCCAAGGGCAGGTACACATGGTGGATATCGGTGATAAAAACATCACCCATCGCGTTGCCATTGCGCGCGGACAAATTAATATGTTGCCCGAGACTTTAGCCAAAATTAAAGCAGGCGATCATAAAAAAGGTGATGTGCTCACCATCGCGCGTATTGCAGCGATTATGGCTGCGAAAAAAACCGCTGATACCATTCCTCTTTGCCACCCCATCATGCTCACTAAGGTGAATATTGAGTTTGAAATAGATTCAAAAAATAACGCCGTCATTTGTGTAGCCACCACCCACACCCAAGAGCGCACGGGCATTGAGATGGAAGCATTATGTGCCGTTAACGCAGGCTTGCTCACGATTTATGACATGTGCAAGGCGGTGGATCGCGGCATGGAGATTAATCAGGTGCATATTCTTAAAAAAGCCGGCGGAAAATCAGGCGATTGGACACGAGAAAATAGATAAGATGATGAAAAATAGTGCAAAACCCGCAGGCCCAGGTTGCGATGAATTTGACCCAGGTAGTTTGCCATTAGAACGTGCTGTTGCCACCGTGCTCGATGCCACGCCGACAGCCATTCAAAGCAAACGAGTGAAATTACGCAAATCATTAGGCCGCGTATTAGCCGAAGATGTGCGCGCACCGCAAGACGTGCCCAACCACACTAACTCAGCGATGGATGGCTATGCCTTTGCAGGCAGCGCTTTAACTTCTGAAGGTTTGTCTAACTTTAAAATCATCGCAACGGCCTATGCAGGCAAGCCTTATCGCGGCGCGGTGAAAACGGGCGAAGCGGTGAAGATCATGACAGGCGCGATCATGCCAGCGGATACCGATACCGTGGTGATGCAAGAATACGTTGATGCCGAAGGCGACTCCATGCAGATCAACAAGACGGCTAAAACAGGCCAAAACGTGCGCTATGCAGGTGAAGATGTGAAACAAGGTGCAGTGGTCTTGCATAAAGGCAGGCGCATGAGCTGCGCAGATGTGGGTGTACTCGCCTCACTTGGCATGGTCAAAGTTAAAGTCTTTAAACGCCCGCGCGTGGCATTTTTCTCGAATGGTGATGAAATTAAAAAAGTCGGCGAGCCATTAAACGAAGGTGAGGTGTATGATTCAAACCGCCACACGCTTTATGCCATGCTCAAACGCGCAGGCGCTAAATTGATTGATTTGGGCGTGGTAGGTGATGATTACGATGAGATCAAAAAGACCATCAAACGCGGCAATCAAAAAGCCGATATGGTCATCACCTCAGCAGGGGCATCGGTGGGCGAGGCTGATTATATTTATGACATCATCTCAGAACTGGGCAAGGTGAATTTGTGGAAAATGGCGATCAAACCTGGGCGGCCATTGGCCTTTGGTGAGCTTTCAAACAGTGTGTTTTTTGGCTTACCTGGCAATCCTGTTTCGGTGATGGTGACCTTCGCTTTATGCGTGAAACCCGCCTTAAGCAAACTCAGCGGCGAAATTGAAAAACCCACCTTAAAGCATCAAGCCAAAACGCTCACCGATTTACGCAAACGCCCAGGGCGCAGCGAATATCAACGCGCGGTGGCTTATAACGATGAACACGGTGAGCTGGTCGTCAACGCGCGTAAATATCAAGGCTCAGGCGTGTTAAGTTCAATGGCAGAAGGGAACTGCTTTGTGGTGCTAGATTTAGAATCCACTGGCGCTAAAGTGGGTGAGTTCGTTAACATTATTTTATTCTCGGAGTTATTTTAAGATGGAAATTTTAGAACCTATTGACACCCCTAATACTTCTGACACTTCTGATGAAACCCGTATAGAGGCAGAAAAAACGACATTATTCACTGCGACCGAAGCGCGCGTGCTGGCTTGCCTGATGGAAAAAGAGCTCACCGTGCCCGATAATTACCCACTCACCTTGAACTCATTAACACTGGCTTGTAATCAAAAAAGCAATCGCGACCCACAAATGAATATTCCTGAAGGTGAAGTTGGCCACACGGCTAAAACCTTGCAAGACCGAGACTTCGCTAAAATAGAATACGGCGAACGCGCGCACCGTTTTGAGCACACCGCGCGTAAAGCCTTTGACTTAAACAAGCGCCAACAAGCCTTGTTAACGGTGATGATGCTACGCGCACCTCAAACAATAAACGATTTAAAAGTGCGCACCAAACGCATGGTGGATTTCTCTGATAACGACGATATTCTGCTCACCTTAGAAAGCATAAATGATCGCGATAATGCGATGGTGTTACACATGCCTAAAGGCGCAGGCCAACGCGAAGATCGTTATACGCATTTATTGTGTGGCGAGGTTGAAATAAGCGTACAACCGAATAAAACAGCGCCTGTTTTTACTCCGCCGGTGGATGAGAATAAACTAGCAGAACTGGAAGCTCAGATTGCAGTTTTAACTGCACGGGTTGAGGCCTTAGAATTAGGGTAGCTTCCTCAACCTCAATTTATAGCTTAAAAACAGTGCTAAAGAACAGCCTCGGAAATGCAGCATCGTTTTAGTTCGGCACGTATTTCGACTAAATATGCAATGTCTTCGAGTGTTGGGCCTAATTGATTAATATTTGAACGCGCTGTCATCTCACCCCGAAAGAATGCCCCTATTGCTGAAAAATCATCTAAACAGGATTCATTTTCAGACCAAGCAGCAACTTTTTGAGCCGCTGAAATTTGTGCCTTCATCTCAGCGTCTGACGCACGAAAATCATCCATTACACGTTTAAAGCTATCTGCACTGGTAACCCCTTCCATCAGACTAATTCGACAACAGATAATCATAAACAAATATCGCCCTTTCGACTCATCCTCAAGGGTTTCTGCTCTTTCATCAATCACCTCCATAAACGTCCAAAATAAAAATTCTTCAACAACGAGAGGTGTGCTTTTATTTGTTCCGCACAAAGCTAATAACACATCGGATAAGCCTTGCCCCATAAACCGGCCTTCTAAATATTTCAAAGATAGCCGTGATTTCGGTGTTAAATGATCAACGATGATACTAGGCTCATAAAGAACAGCGCTTCCTAAGGTTTCTTTGGCACGTTGATAAAACTCATATTCATCATGACATAATTTCATCCAATGGCCTCCCGATAAACCTAGGGCATTTTCAAAACCTCCAATTGATTCGAAGATGCTTCTAGAGAAACTCATATTCCCACCAACAATCCATTCCCCTTCTTCTAATGCACGCTGTGTTTCTGACCAATGTAACTCTGAAAGCACCTCTCTAAATTGGCCAATTATCCATGCAGGCGGCTCATCAGCAAACTTCAAAATAGATCGCCCTCCAATCACAACGTTATCACTTCCCTCCTTCTGGTGCGTAGAAATAATAGCATCGACCCAATCTGGGTTTGGGATGCAATCATCATCTAACAAGCTAATAATAGATGCCTTTGCAGCCAAGACACCTATATTTCGTGCTCTATTTGCACCTGCCTGCTGCTCAAAAAAGTATCGAATGTTGAGTAAATATTGATATTTCTCTAATGACGTTTGAGTCGCCTCAGAACGTACACCATTCTCAACTAAAATCACTTCAAATTTTGCGCGCGTCTTTTGCTCACTCAAGGCAAGAAACACCGCATCAAGGTGAGTTTGCTGATACGTCGGTATCACAATACTTAACGAAAATTGGGGCTGTATGAGCATAGAATAATTTTTATTATTGAACTAGTCGCTGTACTTTTCTAGCTTTTATTTTATACTGATCCCTCTACCATAAATCATTAGAATGAATATAAACGCACAATTTATCTTGCATACAAACATTCATTATTATTTCAACATAAAATAATTTCACATTGATAGACTCCTCTTACTTTCGTCCATTATTTCCTGATGCTGAAGGCATCATCGGCTATGTCCCTATGCATGGAAATGTTGGTGACAGCCTAATCGAGTTTGCTACTTTGTCTTTACTAAGGGAATGGAAAATTCCTTTTGAGATCATTGATGCAAAAAACTTATCTTCTTCAGAGCCATTGCCAAAAGAGATTAAACATTTGTATATCTCTGGCGGCGGCAATATGGGCAGCTTATATCCTATTTGTCAGGGGCTGCGCAAACAAGCCGTCTCACTAGGGCTACCTGTTACGGTTTTACCGCAATCATTCACAAACGTTGAAGAGAATATTGCTGCTTACGACACCCTTTGGGTGCGTGAAAAAGAAAGCCTCGCACTGTGCCCCAGCGCCAAACTTGCGCCAGATTTAGCGTTATCAGCCAAACTTGAACCTCGGTTAGACGATATCAAATATTCATGTGGATTATTTCTGCGTCAAGATACTGAGGCACTATTTTCTGAACACCCTTTAAATCTAGGCGACCCTGCAAACTTAGCTCCCAATTTAGCGCACTATTTAAGCCTTGTTGCAGCATACGAAGAAATCATCACCGATCGATTACATTTTGCAATTGCTGGCGTATTAATGCAGCGCAAAGTAACCCTGCTACCCAATAGCTATTTCAAGAATTTTTCGATGTGGGACACATGGCTGAGTGATTTGAACTGCTTATGGGCAGATCATCCTGACCAAGCCTTATCTGATCAAAATAAATTATATATCATAGCAAACGTGCCACAAAAAACTCAAAAACCACCACCTAAAACCTCCTCATTAGAGATCATTTGTTACCCTCCCTTTCGCTTAAATGACGATATCTACATCTTCGCAGATATCTCCTTAAAAAATGAAACTAAAGCTGCTTGGTTTAGATTGAATCACCAATATCGCACCTATATCAATGAGCTTGCTGATCCATTCCTATTGCCCTTTATTCTTGTCGCCATGAAAGAAAGTATACCGATCATCATTCATGATAATCAGGTTTCGAACGGCTTATTAAGAAACTTGCAACAATTCCAGCGCATTTGGGCAATGTGGAGCGATGAGTTCAGCGAAATAAATATCTTGATTCATGGCACACCTACCTCTAAGAAGACCACTCCCCTTAAAAATAAACATGTTATTACCAGTTTTTCTGGAGGTGTTGATTCAAGCTTCACTTTGTTTAATCATACTAAAAGTGAACATAATCAATATAAACATGACCTTAGTCACGCCCTATTAGTGCATGGTTTTGATATTTCGTTAAATGATCAAGCTTCTTTTAATACAGTACAAAAACAATGTGAACGCACCGCCAAAGATGTTGGTATTGAACTTATCTCAATGGCAACAAATCTGAGAGATTTTGATATTGATTGGCAACTAGGGCATGTCTGCACCATTGCTGCGTGTATGCATTTGCTGTCAAATGGCATTAAAACAGGCTTAGTGCCTTCAACCTTAAACTATGGTGTTTTGTATCCTTGGGGCAGTACCGCACTCACCGACCCGATGCACAGCAGTGACCAGCTACGCATCGAAACAGATGGCGCAGACTACACTCGAATCGATAAAGTTCGCTTACTTAAAACATGGCAGCGTGGAATCGAAAACATACGATTTTGTTGGATTGCTAAACCTGCGGATCATAATTGTGGCCGTTGCCCAAAATGCACAATGACAGCGATATTCCTGATGATTACGCAAGCAAGCCGAAAAAGTATTGAAACCTTTCCAAATGAAAAAGAGCTAAATGAAAGGTTAGATAAATTCTCATTCTCACGCTTAGATCGTTCAGACTTGCGACACGACAAGGCTGCTTTAATCGAAACCAAAAACAAACCAGACTGGCTGGTTAAGTTTTTAAAGAAACTAGAAACTGAAGATCAAAGTTAAAGCATCTTTTGCACAGGCGCTGTTTAAGCCAGAGCGCTAGTTTCCTCTAAATCTCTGAACTTTATTCCAATTCATTTTAACCCCTAATCTTTCATCGACAAGTGCTTTTACGGCCCAAATACTGCGCACTGGGTCATAAATTAACACTTTGAAAGGAAGTAACAAAATTGACCTCATTTGAAATTTCAAACTACTGATAGCAACAGCCTGATTGAATACTTCTGATATAAATAAAGCCAGCCATAGTGCTTTAAGCCCGCTGCCCTCGCAACACAATGATAATTCGCTCAATGCAATATTGATGCCTGCCACGCCCAAAACCAACGAAACCAAGATGGGCAATAACAAGGCAATAGACAAAGTTAACAGCGCAATGCCGGGCACTAAGCCTGTACATTTTCATATTTAAATCGCTTTTTAATCACCTGCATAGCACCACGATACCAGCGATATCGCTGTTTACGTAGAT
>JAZGFQ010000198.1:0-5652 GCA_036479635.1 Arenicellales bacterium | reverse complement strand
GTTGCTAAAAAGGTGAGTAAGAAAGTGGCACAAAAAGCAACATCAACCAAAGCGACTAAAGCAAGCAAACTTGCCCCTAAAAAACGCAAAGGCATACGCTTAAAAGATATTTAAACGCGTAAAAACGAATTCAATATAACCAAAGAGGTCAATATCATGAAAATTAAAAAAATACTTAGCAGCTCACTGATTGCAGTGACGCTTGGCTTTTCTGCTACCGCACAAGCCGACTTCGGCTTCAACCCATTCGACATGTTTGATAACGATGATGATAATTACTATCGTTATAATAATAACGGCGGTGGTTATGATCGTGGCGGACGCGGCAATAACCGCAATGCTGGCCACCGCTGGAGAGAATACGATCAGTGGAACCCAAACTACTGGCGTTATCGTTATTTTGATGAAGACAGCGACGACAATATGTTTGATCAGTTTTCAGACGGTGATTTTTTCGACGGTGGAGACTTCTTTGATGGTGGCGACTTCTTCGGCGATGGCCGTGGCCGCTTTAACTTCGATATGCAAGCTGATATGGATGGCCGCTTCGACGGTCGGAATGATAATGACTACCGCAGCAATAATCGCTATGGCGGCAATACGAACGGGAATGGTGAGTCGAACAGTAATGCTCAAGGCTCATTTCAGGGCAATAGCCGAATGAATAGTCAGATGAATAACCAAGGCAATACTAACGGCAATGCTCAAGGTAATAGCAACTTCGGTGGCTCTGCACAAGGCAACTTTAATGGTCGTGGAAACGGGGCCAGCAATAGTAACGCCAACGGCCAATATAGAGGCAATGGCAACTTCGGAGGCTCAATGCAAGGTAACGTTGACGCACGCGGCAATGGTCAAGGCTATGGTCGTAACAGTAATAATGCTCAAGGCAATACCCAAGGAAACGCTAGAGGGAATGGCCGAGCTAATGCTCAAGGCAACTTCCAAGGGAATTTCCAAGGTAACGCTCAGGGCAATGCCCAAGGTAACGCTCAGGGCAATGCTCAGGGTAACACGCAAGGGCGCAGAAGCGACCGTTACAACGATAGCTACTGGCGCAATTATTCTCAGCAAAACGGCAATGGCCGAGTTTCTGGGCAAATGGGTGGTCAAATGCGCAGCAATAACCAAGGTAATTAAAGCCTTCCCTGCTGCCAGCACTCCACTGGCGGCGGTTTAAAATCTATTTTTAGGACTTCACTATGATTACCGTTATCGGTAGCCTTAAAGGCGGCTCGGGCAAAAGTACCACTTCGTTTAACATCGCAGTATGGTTATTAACCCAAGATTTCACCACAGCTGTTTTCGACCTTGATCCTCAGCAAACCCTAGCGGATGCTGCTGATTTTCGTGCCGAAGATGAGCACGATCCTGTCCTAAAGATATATTCACCTAAATCTAAGGTTCCAGAAAAACTTATTGCAGCAGATCTCACCCATACTGAAGTATTGGTTGATATTGGTAATTCAGATATGAACGCTGTGCGCAAAGCCTATAAAGTGGCTGATCGCATTGTTATCCCTGTGTTGCCTAGTCAATCTGATGTTTGGTCTTTACAACGTTTCTTGAAATTCATCAAAACGCTGGACACCAAGCCCAATTTAGAAATCGTAGCATTCATCAATCGTGCAGATACGCATCATGCCGTGATGGAGACCCGCGAAACTTTGGCCATTTTAAAGCAACTTCCTGGCATAAAAGTGGTGCCTAAAATGCTCAGCCAACGCTTAGGTTTTCGGCGTTCATTCAGTGAAGGCATGGGTATTTTCGAGTTAGAGCCTCGCAGTAAAGCTGCCGCAGAGTTCTTGTTTTTTGCACGTAGCCTGTATCCTCTTCGACGTAAACAGGCTAAGACTTTAGCTAAAACGGCTAAAGTCGTTAAAAAATCCTCTGTAAAAACAAAGCCAAAAGTTAAAAGCAAAGCTAGCCTTAAAGCCAAAACTAAAGCCAAAGCCAGCGCTAAGACTAAAGCTAAAATCTTAACGTCAACAGTAAAACCTAAGGTGAAACCTAAGGCAAAGGTCTCAAAAAAGAAACCGACTAAAACTAAAAAAATAGCGACACCTAAAGCTAAAAAACTAGCTAAGCTCCCATTAAAGAAAGTAACGAAAAAACCTGTTGCTCGAACTAAAAAGAAGAAAGTAACAAAGAAATAATCAAACACGCTCTGTCTTTGCGAGCGAAGCGCGGCAATCTAGCGCATCAGACTAATCTTCAGAGACTGCTTTTTTCTGCGCAGTCTGCACTTCAATCATATTCTGCCCTGACGGATTGGTATATCGGTCATTTAAGCCTTGCACATAAATATCCGCTTCTTCTCGGATCTTATTGATTCTGTTACGGTTTATCATGTTCCAGCCCCTAGGTTTAAAGCTGAAAATAGAGTTGGTCAAGTTAGTGCTTTTCTGAAAGGCGCGCTTTATATTGAGTTTCTGTCCGATAAAATCTTGAGCCTTATTCACCGTCCGCTTTAAGCTATTGGCCGCCAAGGTTCTTGCAATAAGGTGCCAGGCAAAAAACATGATGACTAAAAATAATGCCATTTGGCCTGATTTAAGGTTTATCATCCCTTCAAATACATGCGTGGTTCTGCCCTCAAACACGTTTTGTAACCAACCTAAACGCAAGACCAAGAATACCAAAGCGCCCCAGCCTAATAAATCAGTTAAAAAAGTACGTTTGCGCCATTTAGCCATCAATTCACCTAATAAAGGCACGGCACGGCTCTCCATATCTCGTGCGGTGTTATCGAGCGAAGCAACAATTCTATACGCACGTTCGATCCCAATTTGATTCATACGGTTATGAATATCATCTAGGTCTTGATCACGTTTACGCTCATAGCGTGCTTTTAGTGCCTCATCTTCTATCGGTGTCGCAACATCTTGGTTATAAATCGTGTAAAAACGCCCAGCAGTTAAGCCGCGCTCACCTAAGGCGCGCTGCCAAGCGGCCACCACGCTTTCAGCGTTATCATCTTTTGCCGCAGTATCAATCTGATTCAGCACATATAAGAACTTACTCGAGTCATCCCGTGAAATCGTTGCACTCACGAGATGATCTAAAGTATCTCGCATTGCACCTGGCTCTGGATGCCTTGCATCGAAGAACACAATCACTAAATCAGATAGATCAATGATGTGATCGGTAATTCTTAAGGTTGAATTTCGCTGTTTATCCGCATCAAAACCCGGCGAATCAATAATAATTTTACCGCGCAATGATTCGCTCGCAGCCGTTTTAAGTTGTAAATAGGCATCAATTTTACTGCCCTCACCTTCCATCACTTTCTCAATTTCTTCGCTGATGCGATAAAAAGGGAAACGAGGATCAGAATCTAAGGCCACGCCCGGCAAGGCTTGGAAAGTCGTCTCTTCGCTATAACATAACACGGTGAATTTATCGTCCACCGCTTGATTGCCACTACGTTGAATAGTCTCGCCAATATAGTGATTTATGAAAGTTGATTTTCCTGCCGAATACGTGCCCAGCACTGAAATCAAAGGCCACCATGGAATTTGCATGGCAAAGGAATCATTTTTATCCAACATACCCGTGGCGTAACCTACTTTATCAAGCTTGCGAAAGCTGGCAATGGAATCAAGCAAGACTGAGTTTTCAGTCGCTAAATGCGATTTAAGCAGTTTAATTCTTTGATTGATGGGCGTTGAGGCCATAATTCATACACATTAGGTTAAATTTATAGCTTAAAGCTTAGCAGATTAAGCACAGATGAAAATGTTTATCGCGGGCATCTTCATAAACTTTATTAAGCTTGGTAAAGTGAATTTCTGCTTGAAGACGCGCTTTTTTTAAGCGATACTGTTTTATTGTTAGCTTAATGAACATTAAGCAACACACCCTTGTTTGCCGTGTGTGTTCTCCCTCGCAAACACTACATTATAATTAAAACCTAGGAGCTGATATGAGCGATTTATTTACCGATGATTGGATGAAAAGTTTTATGGACGAGTGGAATGACGAACCTGATTTGTCAGACGCTTTGGCCAAAATTAATTTTAATAGTGTGATTGGCTATGGTTTTCCAGGCGAAGATCAACCTTTAGGCATTCTTGTCGTTGAAGACGGAAAAGCCACTGCTGCAGGCAGTTACGACGGCCAAGAAATGAACTGGGATATCCGCGCGGCGGAAGGACAGTGGGAAAAATGGATTGGTAAGCCACCTGGCATGATGGGTTTAGGCGCGGCTTTTACCACGGGTAAAATGAAATTTGTCGTCGGCGATTACGGCGCAATGATTAAAGACCCCCGCATGGCTAAGCCATTCATCAAAAGTTTCTCTGTGATGTCTCGCGCTTAAACACCGCTCACATCCGTAAAACCAACCCCAGCACAAGATTACTTGTGCTGGGGTTTTTTATGTCGCCTACTTTTATACCCCCCTCTTAACGCTCAAACCCTCTCTTTTAATCTGAATTCCTGCCGCAAATAGGCCTTTATATTCAGTATAATAAAAGCTCAACTGAACAAACATTGATTAACCAAGCTATTATGATGCGCATCTTTAATAAAACGTTCCCCCTCTTGTTGCTTCCGTTTTTTGCATTTTCGAATTCTGTCATGGCACAAAGCAGTGCCTCTAATGAGGCCGCAAATAATGCTCAGGTATTTTCAGAACAACTGCACAATAAACTGCCAAAGCAAGCGCAAGATATGTTCCAAACCATGCGCCCTGGTAACGCAGATCAAAACAGTGCTGAACAGATGCGTGACCAAGCACAAGACATGCTGGATGCGATGCGCCCCAATGGTGGCAATAACTCAGCATCAAATCAACAAGGTAGCGCAGCAGAAAACATGCGTGATCGCGCTCAAAATATGTTCAACGCAATGCGCCCTACACAAGGCAATAATACGCGCACAGCACAAAACCAATTCAAGCAATATTGGCCCAACTCAAACAATAATCGAAACAATTACCAGAACAATAGGCAATACAACAACCAAAGTAATCAAAACCGTTATTGGCAAAACCAACGCCGCTGGCAAAATAATGCACAGCAAAATTTCGAACGTCAATATCGCCGTAATTTTAATCAATATAATCCGCTTCGGCGCAATAACAACGAACGTTATTGGTATCCAAACTGGCAGCCCGCCCCCGTTGATCGATTTATCCCTAAAATGGATGTCACCCCTCAAGCCCCTGAGCTAACGGAAGCGCCTTTACCAGAGTGCCCACAAGAGCCCATGCCTGAGCCTGTCTACGACACTGATCTCGATGGCATCACTGACCAAATTGATGAATGCCCTGACAGCCCTAAAAATGCAGCAGTCGACAGCTTTGGCTGTGAGATAGACTCTGATAAAGATGGCATTGCTGATTCTTTAGATCAATGCCCCACCTCTGAGCAAGGCATCAAAATTGGTAACGATGGCTGTGAAGCCGACTCTGACCAAGATGGCGTGGTGGATTCGCAAGACCGCTGCCCAACCACTCAAGCAGATTTTATTGTAGATGAACAAGGCTGCGAATTAGACTCTGACCATGATTCTGTGGTGGATTCCCAAGACCAATGCCCCAATACACCTGCATCCACACGCGTTAACCATGCTGGCTGCGCGCTAGATTCTGACCAAGACGGCATAACAAATGCTTTAGATGCTTGCCCTGCTACGCCAGCGGGCATT
>JAZGFQ010000197.1:0-5911 GCA_036479635.1 Arenicellales bacterium | reverse complement strand
TGCGTGATAATCGTGCGGGTATCGCCTAAATTCACCGATAAAGAAATCATTTGGCAGGCATCCATCACCGCCCAAGCCGCTGCTTTTCCACCGATGACTTCAAACGATAACATGCCGCCAAAATCAGATTGCTGGCGTTTCGCTAAGTCATGTTGTGGATGAGAGGCCAAACCTGGGTAATACACGCGCTCAATTTTCGGGTGTGCTTCTAAGTACATCGCCACTGCCATTGCATTTTCACTGTGTTGCTTCATGCGTAATGGCAAAGTTTGCAAGCCTTGGTTCATCACCCAAGCATTCATTGGGCTTAAACTGGCGCCAGCGGTGCGTAACACCTTGAAAATCGCATCGTAATGATCTTGCGTGCGCATCACCACCGCACCTGCCAACAACCTACCCTGCCCATCGATATATTTCGTGGCAGAATGCACCACGATATCTGCGCCCTGAGACAATGGGTTTTGTAAAATCGGCGTTGAATAGGTGTTATCAACCACAAACACGGCATTTTGCGCTTTGGCAATCTTAGCAATCGCCTCAACATCGCCCAACGTGGTTAAAGGGTTTGAAGGTGTTTCGAGAAATAATAATGTTGTGTTGGGTTTAATCGCTGCTTGCCAAGCGGCATCATCATCAATAGGAACAAAGGTAGTTTCAACGCCAAAGCGACTGAAAATTTGATCTAGCAAGACGATCGTTGAGCCGAACAAACCTGATGATGCAACGACATGATCACCTGCGTTCAATAAACCCGTGAAAACACAATTAATAGCGGCCATGCCTGTGGTGGTGGCAACACAGTGTTCAGCACCCTCTAAGGCGGCTAAGTGTGCTTCGAAGTTTTGCACGGTTGGGTTGGTTAAGCGACCGTAAATAGGGCCAGCCTCTTGTTCAGAAAACCGTGCGGCCGCTTGTGCTGCACTTTTAAAGATGTAGCCAGAGGTAAAGAACAACGGTTCGCTATGTTCACCGTATTGAGTGTGTTCATGTCCGCAGCGCACCGCTAAGGTTTGCTGATCATATTTTGAAGTATTTTGTTTCTTTGTCATCTTTATCCACCAAAATTAAGGCCATAAAAAACCCACTTAAGCTCAAGGCTAAAGTGGGTTTAGAATTCTGAACGCATCTTTAGCCGAATTTATAACGCGCTCGCAAGCTTTTAAATCAAATCAGCGCGAAAAGTATTATGCCTACTTTCAGAATGCTGTCAAGCTCCAGCTTCATTCAAATAAGACCAATCATTGTTCTATAAAATATATCAAATCAATAAAATTAATCAATTTTACATTTAACAGGTAATGCATATAATTCTCATCAGAATAAAGCCTTTGTTTTATTAATTTTTTTAAATAGGAAACTAAAATGACGATGAAAACATTAACCACTGCAACAGGCTCACCTGTTGAAGATGATGATAATAGCATTAGTGTTGGCAAACGTGGCCCACTTACTTTTGATAACCATTACACCTTTGAAAAACTAGCGCATTTCAACCGTGAGCGTATTCCAGAACGTGTTGTTCATGCACGAGGCACAGGCGTTTATGGTACGTTTACCGTCAATCAATCGCTCAAAGATTTCACCATTGCAGACTTCTTGCAGGTGGAAGGCCAAAAAACAGATGTTTTCGTTCGATTTTCTACGGTGGGCGGTGGGCAAGATTCAAATGATTATGCCAGAGACCCGCGTGGGTTCGCGATCAAGTTCTACACGGCTGAAGGCAATTACGACATGGTTGGTAATAATACACCTGTATTCTTTCTACGCGATGCCATCAAATTTCCTGATTTTATTCATTCACAAAAGAAGAATCCGCGTACAAACTTACCTGACCCAAAAGCCGTGTACGAGTTTTGGGCGAATCATCCACAGTCTCTACATCAAATGACTATTTTGATGTCTGATCGAGGTATCCCTGAATCTTATCGTCATATGCATGGCTTCAGCTCGCATACTTTTAGTTTTTGGAATAAAGACGGACAACGCTTTTGGTTTAAGTGGCACTTTAAAAGTGATCAAGGCATTCAATGTTTGAGCAATGAAGAGGCGGCGGTCGCATCACCTTCTGGTGCTCAAGAAGATTTAATTAATGCCATTGATAAGGGCGATTACCCTAGCTGGACAGCTAAAGTTCAAATCATGAGCGAGGCCGATGCTAAAACATATCATATCAACCCGTTTGACTTAACTAAAATTTGGCCGCATGCTGATTTTCCATTAATCGAAGTGGGTAAACTAGAGCTTAATCGCAATGTTGAAAATTATTTTGCCGAAACGGAGCAAGCCTGCTTTGCGCCTAGCAATTTAGTGCCAGGTATTGGTGCCTCTCCTGATAAAATGTTGCAAGGTCGTTTGCTCGCATATCAAGATGCGCATCGTTATAGAGTGGGAGCCAATGCGAATCAATTACCTGTAAATGCTGCAAAATGCCCTGTAAACCATTATCAACGAGATGGCAAAATGGCAGGAATGTGCCCAGCTCATGGTGCCGATAACATTCAAAGCTCTGCTGTGAATTATTATCCGAATGATCAAATTAATGAAGGCGCCCCCGCACCCAAACCTTCCATTGCTGAACCAGCGATGCCTGTTCTTGAAGAGGCTTGGTTAGGACGACATGATTTTGAAGAAGATGAAGATCATTTCAGCCAGGCAGGTGATTTATTCAGAACGATGAATGAATCTCAGAAGGATCAAGTTTCAACGAACGTGGCCAGTGATTTAAGCTATGCGACTGAATCTGCACAGCAACGTATGCTGGCACAACTTGAAAAAGCAGATGTTGATTATGCTAAGCGTGTTAAAGCGAAGCTAAGCTAAACCTCTATATGGAAAGTGATGGCACTCAATGCTGAGTGTCATCAAATTTACTCGTTAATAGTCTTTAACTTATTGGTTCATTGTCTCAGTTGCCTGAGCATCCACGACCGCAACTGCAGTCATATTTAAAATCCCACGTACCGTCGCCGAATTCGTCAACACATGGATCGGGTAAGCACTACCGATAATAATCGGGCCAACAGACGAGCCGCCACCGAGCATTTTTAATAAATTATAGGCAATATGCGCCGCATCACCTCTAGGCATGATGAGCGTGTTCGCACTCCCCTTAAGCAAGCTATCTGGCATGCTATAGTTTCTTACCTCTTCCGATAAAGCCGCATCTGCGTGCATTTCACCATCAATTTCAAGATCAGGTTGTAATGCTTTAATATTCTTTAACGCTGCCTTAATTTTAATCGATGAGGCAGCATCGGGGCGTGAGCCAAAATTAGAGCGCGATAACATCGCAATTTTAGGCGTGATACCAAAACGCTTCACGGTTTTTGCCACACCGAGGGTGAGTTCAGTGAGCTCTTCAGCTGTTGGGTTAGATGAGATATGCGTATCTGATAAAAAGAAGGTACCTGTAGGTAAAAATAACACCATCATTGAGGCCAGCATGTTCGAGCCTTCAATATAACCCCCGATATCACTTACAGAGCGCAAATGCACAGAATATGGACCAACCGTACCGGCAATCATGGCATCTGCGATACCTAAGCGCACTAAGATAGTACCTAACGCAGTTGGATTCACACTCATCTCGCGCTTCGCGCCTTCTGGCGTAATGCCTTGCCGACCCTTGATGGCATGCAACTCTTGCCAACATTCTTTGAAATAAGGATTATCTAAAGGGTTAATAATTGTGATGTCTTTATCAGGGTCGAGCTTTAAACCAATCTTTTTAATTTGCATCATGATCATATCACGACGACCAAGTAAAATAGGTTTGGCTAAGCCGTAATCAATGACTTGCTGCACCGCTTGTAAAATCGTGCGGCGCTCACCTTCCGCAAAAACAACTCTTTTAGGGCTCGCGGCGGCTTGCGCTAAGATAGGTTTCATCAGTGAGCTAGATTTATAAATAAACTCTTGTAGCTCCATCACATATTGATCGAAATCTTCAATCGGGCGCGTCGCCACACCCGTCGCCATTGCCGCTTTTGCTACGGCAGGCGCTATTTCTGTGATTAAACGCGGGTCAAAGGGCTTAGGAATAAGATTATCAGGGCCAAATGCGCCACTTTTACCACCATAGGCCATATCCACTTCTTGGGTGGGCGCGCGCTTGGCTAAATCAGCAATCGCATCCACCGCGGCGATTTTCATCGCTTCGTTAACCGTGGTGGCACCCACGTCTAATGCACCGCGGAATAAATACGGAAAACATAAAACATTATTGACTTGATTCGGGTAATCGGAGCGTCCGGTTGCAATAATCGCTTTGGGGCGAACCTCTAAAGCCAGCTCTGGTAATATTTCAGGAATGGGGTTAGCCAATGCAAAAATGATTGGGTCGTCTGCCATGGTTTTAAGGTGATCTGCTTTCAAAATACCACCTGCCGATAAGCCTAAGAAAATATCAGCACCGACTAAAGCATCTTCTAAGGTTCTGGCATCGGTATCGCGTGAAAACTTGGCTTTGTAAGGGTCAAGGTTGCTGCCTCTGCCATCATAGACCACGCCTTCGCGATCGGTAATGATGATATTTTTCTTTTGCACCCCCATCGAAACCAGTAAATTCAAGCAAGCTAATGAAGCCGCACCTGCGCCAGAAGCACAGATTTTAACCTCGGTGATATCACGATTCGTCAGCAATAATGCATTACGCACTGCGGCCGCAACGATGATCGCCGTACCGTGCTGATCATCATGAAAAACAGGGATGTTCATCTGCTCGCGCAAGGCATCTTCAACGATAAAACACTCAGGTGCGGCGATATCTTCTAGATTAATGCCACCAAAAGTAGGCTCTAGTGAACGAATGATTTCAATCAGTTTTTCTGGGTCTTTTTGATCTATTTCAATATCAAATACATCCACGCCTGCAAATTTCTTGAACAATACCGCCTTGCCTTCCATGACAGGCTTCGAGGCTAAGGGGCCAATATCGCCTAGGCCCAACACCGCCGTGCCGTTTGAGATGACCGCAACTAAATTCGCGCGTGAGGTTAAAGTGGCCGCGTGCGCAGGGTCTTTAACGATTTCATCACAGGCAGAGGCAACACCTGGAGAATAGGCTAACGATAAATCTCGTTGATCAAGCAGTGGCTTGGTTGCCACAACTTCTAATTTTCCGTAAGGTTTCTTACGGTGATACGCGAGGGATGCTTCTGAAAAATCTTTTGCCATGATGTGTTTTATAGTTCGTATTGAATATTAAGCTTAAAAAAGACCAGAATAAAAGATAAGGCCTTATTATTTTCATAAGGTTAGTTTATCGTTTATGGCACAAAAAAAGCTAGATATACACATGAAAAACTAAACTAAGCGCTGAATTTATTTTGCTTCATGACGAGATTGCCGCGCTTTGCCCGCAATGACATCCATTTAACTACATTGTCATTGAGAGCAAAACGCGGCAATCTAAGGGCGACACTCAAGGGCGACACTCAAGGGTGACACTTCGCCAAGATCAGAGATTCGCCAAGATCGAAGATTCGCCTAGGCCAAAGGCTTGTTACGAATATGATGATCAGACATCATAAAAATATCAAACAAACGGATGAGATTCCACAATGGTGTCGTCACGCTCGGCGCTGGTTGAAACGATGTCAATCTGAACGCCTAATAACGCCTGCATACGCTCAAGGTAAGCTTTTGCATTGGCAGGTAATGCCGCTGTGGTGCGTGCGCCTGCGGTGGTGTCATCCCAGCCAGGCATTGATTCATATACAGGCTCACAACGTTCAAAATCATCTGCGCCATAAGGTGGGCGGTCAATTTTCTCGCCGTCGAGCATATAATGTGTACAGATTTTAAGTTCTTTTAAACCATCTAAGACATCAAGTTTGGTGACACATAAAGTCGTAATACTGTTCACTTCACACGAACGCTTGAGCGCAACCGCATCTAACCAACCACAGCG
>JAZGFQ010000196.1:0-2649 GCA_036479635.1 Arenicellales bacterium | reverse complement strand
AAAAGAAATGAACCCTGAAATTCAAATTATAGGGGTGCGGCCAACGGACGGTGCCTCTATTCCCGGAATTCGCCGCTGGCCTGAGCCCTATTTACCCAGTATTTTTGATCAGCAACAGTTAGATCGCACTTTGGATGTATCGCAAGCTCAGGCAGAAGCCACCACTTTACAGCTTGCTCAGCAAGAAGGTGTGTTCTGCGGTATCTCTTCTGGAGGCGCATTTTCCGCCGCCTTGGAATTGGGACGCGAGGTGAAAAATGCTACAATCGTCAGCATAGTGTGTGATCGTGGTGATCGCTATCTCAGCACGGACGTATTTGCTTAGCGCGGTATGGCTGAGCACGGATATGGCGCGCTTATTTCTGACTCTATTTCTTTGAATATTATTTAACTATGAAGCGTCGTTTCTCCCTTTTACGCTTTGCTCAGGCTGCATTACTGATGATATTGATCAGCACACAATCTGCCTGTGTGTTGTTAAAGCCCTTTGGTTTATTTCAAAATGAATCGTTGGTCGGTGCTGAGCCACAAATGATGAGCTTTCGATACGATATTCCTCGACCTGCCTATAAAACAGCCGCTCAAACCGTGGCTAAAAAAGTTGTACAGACTAAAAAACCAAGCGCAAGCATCATCCGTTTTAAGTCCTTTATTGAAGAGATGATGCCGTTTTCTACGAGAAAATCGTCCAAATCTAAGGCAGTCCAGACTAAAGCGAGTCAGAAACCCCAAGTTGTTGCTAAGCGCACGCCTGTCTCTAAGCGCCCACCCCGTATGTTGCGCAGCCAGGCGCAGAATCAGTTTTGTAAGCAAGTGAATAAACGCTTATCGAGTATCAGCCAGCAAGATTGTTTATCTATATCGCTCACGCCAACGGGTCATTCTTCCGTTTTAGGCCAGCCAATTTTACTCAGCCAGTTTGGGCATAAATCAGGCGTGCAACCCACAGGCCGCGTGTTATTACTCGGCGGTGTGCACGGTGATGAGCTCTCTGCCGTGAGCCTTGTATTTGAATGGATGCAGTTTCTGCGCGGCCAACATGGGGATGAATTTATTTGGCATGTGATTCCCGTGATGAATCCAGATGGCTTCTTTAAAGCTAAACCAACACGCATTAATGCGCATGGTGTGGATTTAAACCGAAATATGCCCACTAAAGACTGGCAGGGCGAGGCGCTGACTTATTGGCGAGATCGTGCAAAATCTGCGCCGCGTAAGTTCCCAGGGTTTTCATCGGCCAGTGAGCCTGAAACACGTTGGTTAGTCGAAGAGATTAATCGCTTTCAGCCAGATATGATTATTAGCGTCCACGCACCGCATAACTTAATTGATTATGATGCCCCCAGCCGTAAAAATGCGCCGAGACGCTTTGGTAAATTAAAGGGGGGATTATTAGGCACTTTCCCGGGCTCGCTTGGTAATTATGCAGGCGTAAAAAGAGGCATTCCTGTGGTTACTATCGAATTACCCAGTGCGAATATTGCCACACCTGTTGAGCAGGCGCATGATATGTGGGCGGATATGATTGTGTGGTTAAGTAAAACCATTCCGCTTGAGAATCAGCGATTTATGGATAACCGGCGCTTTGCAACCAGATAAGTGCGACGAGCTTACAAACAATTTTAATTGACCAAATTTAAATAGCCTAGCTTATAGATATTAGCTGAAAGGATAAACCACGTTTCCATCAATGAGCGTATGGCTAACCTTACCTTGCATGCTCTGCCCGATAAAGGGCGAACTGCTGCCACGGCAATACAAGCTTTCAGCGTTGAGTGTCCATATTTCTGTCGGGTCAAAAATACATACATCAGCCGCTTGGCCAACACCCAAATGGCCGCTTTCTAAACCAATCTCTGCCGCAGGGTTGGCGGTCAGTAAGGCAATCGCATCGCTTAATGAACACACGCCTTCATCGGCTAACCGCAGGGTAAGGCTTAACAGGCTTTGCAGGCCGACCACGCCCGATGATGCTTCGCTAAAAGGCGCAAGCTTAGTATCACGGCCACGCGATTGATGATCAGAGCAGACGGAACTAATGGCCCCGCTTTTGATGCCGTCTCTTAGGGCTTGTTTGTCTGTGGGCTCTCTAAACGGCGGCAACACTTTGAAATTTGGGTCAAAAGGTAACATATCATCTTCTGAAATATGTAGATGGTGTGCAGCGACACTTGCGCTCACCTCAATGCCGCGTGCTTGCGCATCTTCAATCATTTCTAATGCGCGTGCGGATGACAGTAATTGAAAATGCGCGTTGACACCTGCGGTTTCAATTAAGGCGAGATCACGTGCCACTGCCACTGTCTCAGCGGCTTCAGGGATTGCTGGTAAGCCGAGCAAGGTACTGAGTGCGCCTTCATGTATGCAACCGTTACCTAAAAGGTAAGGGTCAAACGGGGTGAGGAAAACTTTAATATCGTAAGTTGAGGCATATTGCATCGCGCGACGCATCACCAAGGTGTTGGCGATCGGTTTGAGCGCATTGCCCACGCCCACGCAACCTGCTTCTTGTAATAAGGCCATGTCAGTGATTTGCTCGCCAGCGAGCTTGCGCGTCATCGCCCCGATAGGGTGGATGCGGGCTAGACCGGTATCGGCGGCTAAATCTTGCTCTAAAATCGCGGTGGCAGCCATGTCGATGACAGGCAA